>CAZLWT010000088.1:0-6178 GCA_964563325.1 uncultured Rhodoluna sp.
CTGACCGGCCCTCCGGGTTCGGGGCGCTCGAATCTTGCCCTAGCTTTTGCCGCGGCGCTGCTTTGCGAGTCTTCGGGTTGTGGCAGTTGCAAAAGTTGCTCACTGGTTTTGGCCGGCTCTCACCCAGATGTTTCAGTTTTAAGCACCGAGAAGGTGACAATCGCCATCGATGAGGTTCGCGCCTTGGTTGCCAGTTCGAATTTTGGCGCCTCGATGGGCCGATACCGAATCATGATCATCGAAGATGCCGATCGCATGGCCGAGCGCTCATCCAACGTTTTGCTCAAGGCACTAGAAGAGCCACCGGCCGGCACCATTTGGCTGCTCTGCGCACCTTCAGAGGCCGATATGCTGCCAACGATTCGCTCAAGGGTTCGTAAAGTCGGCCTAAAGGTGCCAAGCATCGACGAGGTGGCTCGAATCTTGCAGCGCGAGGGTGTTGAGCCAAAACTCGCATTGCTGGCCGCTGCCGAGGCGCAGTCGCATATTGGAATGGCTAGAAGACTGGCCACCAGCTCTGAAGCCCGCAGCCGTCGACGCGAAGCTCTGACCTCGGCGATTTCAATTAAAACCGTGACCGATGCGGTAAACACCGCCGACCGTTGGCTGGACATCGCCAAAAAAGACGCCGAGGCACTCACCATTGAACGCGACGGAGTTGAAAAGGCTTCGCTCTTGCGGTCGATGGGGCTAGAGGCCGGAGCCACGGTGCCGGCGAGCCTAAAAACCGAGGTTAGGCAACTCGAAGAGGGGCAAAAACGACGTGCTACGCGTAGCCTAAGAGACGGAATCGATCGTATTTTGGTTGACCTGTTGGCCCTTTATCGCGACCTGCTAACTTTGCAGTTGCAAACCGGGTCGGCTTTGGTAAACGCCGACCTCGAAACTCAACTGCGGGAGCTGGCCAAAAGCTCAAGCCCGGCAAGCACGCTTGAGAAACTCGATGCAATCGGCGAGGCTAGAACTCGAATAAGCGCCAATGTAAAAGACCTTTTAGTTTTAGAGTCATTAGCAGTTAGTTTGCGCAGAGCAGGGGAGTAGTCATGTTGAGAGTTCGGTTCGTCAAGAGAATATCCATCGCCGTGGTTTCGGTTTGGTTGTTGAGTGGCTGCACCCCAAGCGTGACCCCTTCGGTTTCGGAATCGGCACAGGCTGCCACCAGCATGAGCGCGTATTACAACCAAAAAGTAACTTGGACCGCCTGTGGCGACCGCCTGTTTTGTGGCGCGGTCAAAGTGCCACTCGATTGGTCGCACCACAACACCAAATCAATCAGCTTGGCGGCGGTTTACCACAAGGCAACCGGCGATGCGCCGCTGGGAACCATCATCATGAACCCGGGTGGCCCAGGTGCCTCGGGCTATGACTGGATTAAAGACTCGGCCGACATGTTTGGCACCGCAAAGTTGCGTGCCGCCTATAACATTCTCGGTTTCGACCCACGCGGGGTTGGGCGAAGCATGCCGGTGGCTTGTCTCAACGCAAAAGCAACCGACGAGTTTTTATACGGCGACTCTGGATACCCGGTTGGCTCGGCAAAAGATCTTGCGGCATCAATAGTGTCAATGAAGAAGTTTGTTGCTGCCTGCCAGCGCAACACCGGTTCGAGCCTGAAGTACGTTGACACCGTTTCAACAGCAAAAGACCTCGACGTTTTGCGTGCGGTCATGGGCGATCAGAAACTCAACTACCTCGGTTATTCCTATGGCACCCAAATCGGCGCCACCTATGCCGCGCTCTTTCCAAAACGCACCGGTCACCTGGTGCTCGACGGCGCCATCGACCCGACCGTTGCAGATGAAACCCAAAGCATCAACCAACTAAAGGGCTTTGACTCGGCGCTTCGGGCTTACCTGAACAAATGCCTTAAAACCTCGGATTGCCCATTCACCGGGACGGTTGACGATGGACTGGTTAGCATCAAGAAGTTTCTGCGTGGCCTTGAACTAAACCCGATTCAGACCTCGAATGGTCGCGAGCTCACGGTTTGGGCGGCGCAAACCGGAATGATCATGACCTTGTATTCCGATAGCTACTGGCAGTATTTGAGCCAAGCCTTCACCGAGGCCTTTGGTGGCGACGGAACCACCTTCCTTGAGCTGGCCGACTTCTATAACGACCGAGACAGCAGCGGCAAGTACACCACCAATCTGATGGAAGCCAACATCGCAATCTCATGCTTGGATTCAAGGGCCGATAGTTCCATGAGCGCCATGAAGGCCCAGAACCGACGCATGATTGCTGCCAGCCCAACTCTTGGGCGCTACTGGCAGTACGGGGCACTTAGTTGCTCGCTATGGCCATACGGCGTGGTGAAACATCCATCGAGTTATTCGGCTAAGGGCTCGGCGCCAATCGTTGTGATTGGCACCACCGGCGACCCAGCCACCCCTTATTCGCAGGCGGTTTCGCTGGCCACCAAGGTTCTAGACAATGGCTACCTGGTGACCTTTAACGGTGAGGGGCACACGGCCTATGGCCGCTCAAACGCTTGCGTGGACGATGCGGTTGACAACTTCTTTATCAACTCGACGGTGCCAACCGTAGACCCAAACTGTTAGGAAGCTAGGGGCAAACCGTTAAAAACTGACGGGTTAAATAAGCGCCGCAAAAATCAGCACGAAGATTGCGGTGAACACGGCCGGGGTCACAAAACGAACCACGTTTTGCCAAGGCGCAATTGAGATGATTTGCTTGCCGATGGCTGAGGTTGCAGGAAGCGCCGCCAAATCTTTGGCAACCGCGATGGATTCGGTGGCAGCCGCATACTGCGACAGCGCACCCAAAATGCCAGAGGCAAGCAAAATGCCAAGAGCGGCAAACTTGATGAGCCAACCCGACTCAATCAGACCAAACTGCAGTAGGGCAACGCTTGCGGTGAGCAAAAAGGTTGGCGCAAACTGAGCCGTAATTATTTGCTTACGATTCATGTTCCAAAGTTGGATTAGTTCTTGCTCGGTCAAGGTTGTCTCCTAGGGTTCATAGCATTCGAATAGATCAAGGTCGGTTTTGGCAAATAACGCTCTGCAGGAATATCTTTCGGTTAAGTTTCGCAAACTTTTGTCTGGCGCGCCTGACGGCGTGCCGCCCTGGCTCGATGTAATCGCGGCCGGCGATGAAGGCGGGCACTTTGTGCCAACCGATGCACCGTGGGTGGTGCACGCCGATTTTGGCACCCTGGTTGGTGGAATCCGCGCTCTTTTGATGCAGGCGCTGCACCCCGGAACCCTCGCCGGTGTTGCCCAACACTCGCGTTATGAGCAAGATGCGCTTGGTCGGCTGGCCGGAACGATTCGCTGGCTAACGGTGACAACCTTTGGGTCACTAACCGCCGTTGCCAATGAAGCCAATCGGGACAATCGCTTGCACGAGCGGGTTCGCGGTCAATACGTTGACGGTCAAGACAAGCCAAGGGATTACCGAGCTGCCGACCCTGACCTTTTGCTTTGGGTGCACATTGCTTTCATGGATTCGTTCTTGCGCTCGCACCAGCAGTTTGCTTGGCGGCCGATTCCGGGCGGCGCCGATAACTACATTGCCCAGTGGTCGAAGTCTGTTGCCCCACTTGGCTTGACCGAAGTGCCGATGGATGAGGCCGGGCTGCTGGCCTCAATCGATGATTATGTAAATCGTGGTCTGTTGCGCGTTGATGACACCACTCGCAAGGTGATCGAGTTCATCCGGCGCCCACCGCTTCCCGTGCTTTCGCGGCCGGTCTATGCGCTCTTGTTTCAGGCGGCGGTGCTATCGCTTGAACCAAGGTTCCAGCAGCTGCTCGGTCTGAAGCCGGCGCCGCGGTGGTTGGTGCAACCGCTGACTCGTTTTACGCTTCGTTTCATCAGACTGGCTATCGGCCCGGAGTCACCAATCGAAGATGGTGCGGTTGATCGCTTGAAACGTATCGGGGTTCTAAGTTAGGAAACCTGCCGACGGTGGCTAAACTTGTCAAGGTGCGTTTTTAGCGCATTGGCCGCCTTAGCTCAGTTGGTAGAGCAGCTCCCTCGTAAAGAGCAGGTCAGCAGTTCGATTCTGCTAGGCGGCTCGGCTATTGACTAAGTTCGGCTTTTACTGTGCCTCGGCGATTGCGAACTTGGCGCGATGCAAGCGAGTGACCAGTTCGGACTGGCGAATTCCAAGTTCTTGAGACACGTCAGACATGGTTCGTTTCTCGAGCAGTACGCCTCTTGCCACGGCCTGCAACGGGGCTGCCAGGTTGGCGATTCTGCTCGAAAGCTCGGCAACCGACAACCCACTCAAATCCGGGGCCTTCTCCGAAAAATTAACATCCAGGTCGAATTCATGGTTTGCCATCAGGCGTCCTTTTTGGTCGGGTCATAAATGAATTCTTTGCGATAGGACTGAACGATAGATCGCAGGCCGATGCCACAAACGCCGACCATCTTGCCGCTGCGATAGTAGCCAAAGACACAATCTTCGGCAATCTCGCCGTGGATGAGGCGAACCTCATCGGCAAGGCCAAGCATGCCGTATGCCAACAAATGCATGTCGTACTGGTCGCTCCAAAATGATGGAATCGGCGCAAAATCGGGCAACTCAGGCAAAGCAGTCGGTGACTCGGCAGCAAGCTGTGCCGCCAAAACCTGACCAACCCGTTTGGCGCTTTCGGTTGGAATGTTCCAGTGTTCAACCCGGCGCGCAACATTATCGAAGGCGGGGTTTGGAAAGCGAGCGACATCGCCAACCGCAAAGACGTTCGGCAGCGCGGCGGCATCCATCGTCATTGCTTGTAGTTTGTTGTTGGTCAAGACCCCATCGCTGAGATCTAGGTTATTGCCGGCCAACCATTCGATGTTTGGGTCAGACCCGATGGCCTCAATGAAGACCTCGCAGTCAATGGTCTCGCCCGAATCGAGCTTCACGCCAGAGACCTTGAGCTCGCCAAGCAGCTCGGTCACGTTGCTCTTCATGCGAAACTCGACGCCCTGTGCCTCGTGGCGGCGCTGCAGCTCTTTTGCCAACTCGAGCCCGAGCGGGCGGATGATCGGGTGCACACCGGGCGCCACGACTGTCACGGTGCAACCCAGTTTGCGGGCCGTTGCGGCCACCTCGCAGGCTATGAAGCCGGCGCCCAAAATGACAACTTTTGTACCCGGATTGAGTTCGGCTCTGAGCGCGATGGCGTCATCAAGGTTTCTGATTACGTGACGGCCAAGCAGGTCACCGTTGGTGGTCTGAAAACGTCTGGGTCTAAGACCGGTTGCGATAATCAAAGCGCCGTATTCATGCACTAGGCCGGTATCGTCGGTGACCAGGTTGTGGGTCAGGTCGGCACTCATCACTCGGGTGCCAAGCACCCAGTTGACGTCTTGGGTTGCCGCGCGTTGCTCAAAGGCAACTGCCGCGTGGCTGACTTCGGCGGCCAGAACTTCTTTGGAAAGCGGTGGGCGGTTGTATGGCGCATAGGGCTCATCGCCGATAGCCGTGATTGGCCCGTCATAGCCAAAGCGACGCAACGCCTCGGCGACTCGAAGGCCACCCATCGATGCGCCGACGATTACCACCGGTTTATTCATGGTCGGTTGACCGGCAGTTATTCAACGATGCGGATGGCCTGCATCGGGCAGACGTCGATTGCCGCCTCGATGTTGGCGCGTTCGCTGTCATCGGCCTCGGCCGTGTATTCGAGCTTGTCGTTTTCGTTCAACCGAAAAATGTCGGGTGCCTCAAAAACGCACTGCCCGTAATGCTGGCACTTGGTCATGTCGACTTCGATTTTGATCATTATTTTTCCTCCACGGTAGATGGGTAAAGGTCTTTGCTCGGGGTGCGTATTCCGCGAAACTCCCAGTCGCCGCCGAGGGCGGTGGAAACCACTTCTTCGCTTTCGGTTGGCTGGGCACCGACATCCGAGCGAATCGGGGTTGGGCCTTCAACGATGTGGTTGGTCAAGCGGCCAAGGCCTTCAACTTCAACCTCAACGATGTCACCTGGTTCGACCGGGCGGCTGAAGGCAGGGGTGCCAGAAAACAGCATGTCACCCGGCACCAAAGTTATCGTGCGAGCGATATCGGCCACCAAATAGTGCATGTCCCACTCCATGTTGTCGGTGTTGTCTTCTTGCTTGACCACGCCGTTCACATAGGTGCGAATCATCTTGTTCTTGAAGTCCCAGTCGGTGACCATTCCCGGGCCAACCGGGGCGAGGGTGTCTGAGCCC
>CAZLWT010000089.1:0-6175 GCA_964563325.1 uncultured Rhodoluna sp.
ATAATCAGCGACAGTGTTTTTTACGACTTTCGCACCATGAGGGTAGATCAAATCCAGCGTTTTTTGAACTCCAAGGTAACTAAATGTGCGGCAACCACGGGCCCGACCTGCCTCAAGGATTACCGCATGGACACCCCGGCGCAAACGGCAAGTGACGGTCGTTGCGCGGCGCTCGAGGCGAAGCTTGACCAAAGCGCGGCCCAGATAATTCACGATATTGCCGTGGCCTGCGCCATTAACCCGCGAGTTCTCTTGGTGGTGTTGCAAAAGGAACAGGGGCTGGTGCAGGCCGCCAAGCCAACCTCCTACATGTATCGCGCCGCGCTTGGTTACGGCTGCCCCGACTCCAAACCGGAAATCTGCGGCAAGGGTCTTTGGGCAGGGTTGTTCAATCAGTTGCACACCGGCGCCGGCCAATTCCAGTGGTATGGCGACCCTAGAGGGTCCTTCACCTACCTAAAGCCCGGCCGCACCATCCAGCGACCATACTCGCCCAACTCTTATGCCACCTACGACAAAAATGGCAACGTCAAGCAGGCCGCAAGCTGTGGCTTCAAATCGTTTCTGCTAAAAAGCCAAGCCACCGCGGCCCTTTATTACTACACGCCGTATACGCCAAACGCGGCAGCCATGAGCAATCTATATTCAACGGGTGACCGGTGCAGCGCCTATGGAAACCGAAACTTTTGGCGCTTCTACACCGACTGGTTTGGTTCGACCATCGGCGGTGGCTTCCTGTTACAAAGCGATGGATCTGGCACCTACCTGATCATTGACGACACCAAATATCCGATTCAGGATCCGGCCCTCGTTGATGCCCTGGCACCACTTGGCCCGCTCGGTTCGGTCTCGGTGGATTACCTGAACAGTTTCAAAACCGGCCCGGTACTAAACCGATTGGTCAAATCCGAAGGCGGTCGCTACTTCTTCGTTGACGGCGGCAAAAAATACCCGGTCGAATCCTGCGAACTTGCCAAACTGCTCGGGCTCAGCTGCGACACCGCGGTGACGCTAAACGCATCGCAGATGGCGGCACTGGTTTCCGGTTCGGCGATGACCACACTGGTGGCCGGTGAAACCCCCGCCCCCACCCAAGCGAACCCGAATCCGGTGGCCACCGACCTCTACCTGATTGACAACGGGGTCAAACGTGAAATCCTCGACGTTCAGTCGGCCGAGGCAGCGGCGTTGAACTTGTCTGCGAAGGCACCGGTATCCATCGCCGCTTTTAGCAATTTGCCCTGGGGTTCACCAATCGCGCGTGACGGCAGTTATTTGAGCAACCGCGAAACCGGTCAACACGGCGTAATTATTGCCGGTCGCTTCTTTGCCATTGACCCGGCAACCGACAAAGATTTCGACTTTGCCAACTGGTTTGATGCTTCCACCGGTTCGCTTTCGGGCGGGGCGATTCACGCAATCGAAACGGGTCTGGTGATTAAAAGCATCACCTCTGATGATTCGGGCAACTACTACCTTTTGACGCCGACCGGCAAGCGATTAATTACCAACGGCCAGGATTTTGCCGCCGATGCCACCATTTTGCCGGCCGCATTGCTGGCTCAGATTCCGACCGTGCCCGAAACCTTGAGCGCCCCGTTTTTTGCCAGGGCCACGGGTGCTCAAACGGTTTACCTGGTTGGCGATGGAATGCGGCGGGCCACGCTCACGGCGGCCGACCGAACTCGTTTCAAGTCTCAGCTGGCGATGCCCGAGCTGCAGCTGCTTGCCCCCTCGGCGCTAAACAATATTGTTGCGGGTCCGGTTTTGTTGCCACCTGGTGCACTCGTCAAAACCAAGGCGGCACCCGAGGTCTTTTTAGTCGATGGATACGCCCGCGCCCTCAGGCTCGGCGGCAACCAAGCGCCTGGCGAGCTGTCGGCCGCCAAGGTTCGCACCGTGACCGCAGCTCAACTGGCTGGCTACTCAACCAAATCGAAGCTTGCTTGGTTGAAGGTCAGTTGTGCCGGGCAGGCCTTCCTTTTCGTGGCTGGCCAACTGCGACCGATTATGGCCGAGTACGGCAGCAGTTATCCATCGCAGGCCGTCACCCTTGATGCCCTAACCTGCGAGGTTTTGCCAAAGTCCAGCGTGGCGCTCGGTCGGTTTATCACCAACCCGGCCGGTTTGATTTATCTGATTCAAAATCAACAAAAACGTTTGGTGCTTAGCAAAAAACAGTATTTGCTGTTGCGCGGTGCAACCCCGAACGCCTATCGGGTCTCAAATTATTTTGCGGGCTCGATCCCGCTTGGCAAGCCGATTGGCGCGAGCGTTAAAACGCCGATTCCTCTGGCCGGGGCAACTCCAAACCCGACTGATTCGCCGAGCGTGACGCCTTCGCCAACCGTCACTCCGAAGCCCACAATCACGCCGAAGCCAACGGTCACGCCGAAGCCAACAGTCACGCCGAAGCCCCGCAGCTACCTGGTGCTAAAAGGCGACACCCTGAGCATCATTGCCAAGAAGTTTTCGGTGACTCTGAAGGCTCTGCGCACGGCGAATAATCTCAGTTCAGACCTGATCAGGATTGGCCAGAAACTACTGATTCCCTAGGCGGAAGCTTCAGCAGTGGTTCATTGACCTTGACCATAAAGATGCAAATCAGAAGCCAACCGTTTTCAACCAGCATGCGACTCTCGGTCAGGTTTTGCACCAGAATTCCGGCAAAAACCAGAATGGGCCACAGATAGAGCGGACTGGTTTGTCGCACCGCCAGTTGCCAGAGTTTTACGAAGGTCAAAATCAAGAGCGGAACAAAAATCAAAATGCCAATCAGCCCCAGCTGCATGGTCATGTCAAGATAGGCGTTGTGCGCGTGATACTGCTGCACGCCACCGACCTGAACCAGGTGGTCTAGGGGTTTTGCGCCCGGTAGCCAATACCCAATCCAGCCCCAGCCCTGAACGGGCCGCTTGGAGATTAACTTGGCGACCTCAAACCAAATGTGACCGCGCCCACTGGCATCGGGAGCCTTGCCGATGAAATCAAAGATGAAGTCGCGATACTGAACCACATAAAAAGCCGCCATGAAGGCGCCAATCCAGGAAACCCGATAGAGCCGATGGCGATCTTCGCGGTTTCTTCCACCGGCCAAAAGCGCAACCACCGCGCTTGCAACAACCGCAATGACCGCAAACAAGATACTCGCCGAGCGGGACAGGAAAAGGCACAGCAGGGCGAGCCCAAAACCGAGGTAGCTCACCCATTGATTGGTGCCGCGGATCCAGTATTCCACTGCAAAAAAGATGCAGGCTAGCAGTGCGATGAAGCCCAGGAGGTTGGCGTTGCCGACGATTCCTTGGATTCGCTGGCCGGTGAGCAAGTGACCCTGAACCCAGTCGCCGGCGCCAGTAGAAGTCTGGCCCAGGAAATTGGTGACCAGTGGCGCAATCGGTCCGCGCACCACCAAAGCTGCATACAGCTCTAGTAGCACCGAGGTTACGAGGATGAAGCGCAGGGTGTTGCTGAACAGCCGAAGCAGTTGGCCCCAGTCAAAACGGTTGACCAAAAACAGCGCGGCCAGCGTGGTTATTGCCTGGATTGCAAAACCCGCAAGGGTAAATATCTGGTAGTTCGACCAAAGCGTGCTTAGCAGCATGAGACCCAGCAGAGCCCAAAGTAAAAACGGAACCCGACGCAGGGTTTGGGTTGGTTGATGCCTAAAGAAATCCACGGCTAACAGGCTTATCGAAATAGCCACGAGCACGCCCCAGCCATACCAACCAAGGGTGTATCGCACGGCATCGCCGGCTAGGGCGATGAACAGCAGCAGATAGGCAAGGTAGGTTGTGCCGCGTGGCAACGCCTTGGTTCGATCAACCACAGCGCGTTTCGGGCGGTTCAGTGAGTTCATAGCAACCTTTAGTTTGCGGCAGGGGTCAAGTTTAACTTGGGTTACGGTAAGTTGCTCTTAGGTGCATTGCAGTCAAGACTGCCAGTTATATTTTTGATCAGCCAGAAGGGGCAGCTTGATTTTAAAAATAACCAACACCGCGCGAGATTACGCGTGGGGTTCCCACTCGCTCATTCCTGACTATTTCGGGTTGCCAGCAACCGGAAAGCCGATGGCCGAGCTGTGGTTTGGAACCCACGATGGATCTTTGTCCACCGTGGTCGGCGAACCGCAACAAACCCTGTTAGCCGCAATCGGCAAGCCGCTGCCTTTTCTGCTGAAGATCTTGGCCGCCGAGGCCCCCTTGTCGATTCAGGCACACCCCAACACCGCTCAGGCTCAAGCCGGTTTTGCCCGTGAAAATGCCGCCGGGGTTCCGCTTTCCGCCTTCGACCGCAACTATAAAGACGATCGGCACAAGCCCGAAATGCTGGTAGCGCTGACCGAGTTTGAGGCGCTCTGTGGTTTTCTCGAAATCGATGAAGCTTCCAACTTGCTTTCTGCCTTGCAGCGCGTCGCCAAACCATTACTTGCCACTGAGTTGACGCTTTGGGCTCAAGATCTTGCCGCCGAGGCAAGCTACCGGGCGGTCTTCGATTCAATTTTTGGCTTGAACGGCCAGTCGCTGGTTGAGTTGCAGCTTGAACTTGTAAAGGCATTTGCAAGCTTGCCAACCGATTCGGAGTTTGCCGAACGCGGTCGAATGATTGCCAAATTGCATGACTTGCACCCGGGTGACAGCGGGGTTTTGATCGCCCTTCTGATGAATCACCTTTGGTTGAAACCCAATGAGGCCATTTTCTTGCCCGCCGGCAACATCCACGCCTATCTTGGTGGTTTGGGTGTCGAAATAATGGCGGCCTCGGATAACGTGCTGCGTGGTGGGTTGACTCCAAAACATATTGATGTTGCCGAGTTGGAAACCGTCTTAGATTTCTCTCCATGCTCAGAACCAAGGTCGATACCTAAAGAGCTGGCAACCGGCCTGTTTGAGTATCCGGCCGACGTGGATGATTTTTTGCTTTACCGCGCCGAGTTGAGTGGAAGCATCGTGATGGCCGAACTAAATCTGCCGGCCAGCGCAATAGTGCTTTGCACCGCGGGTGAAGTGTCACTGAGTAACAGCATTGGTGAAACCCAGTTGCTACGTCGGGGCGAAGCGGCCTTCATTGCCAAGGACGCCAAAAGCTTTTCGCTTGCCGGGTCGGGCACCGCTTTTCTGGCAACCTCGGTGGCTGGCTAAAATCTAGAACTCGGCGGCGCTCCAGGCGCTTTCGATGATGTCTTTCAAGTCATGCTTTGCGGTCCAACCCAAAGTCTCTCGAATGCGAGTGACGTCGGCAGCCAAGGCCGGTGGGTCGCCGGCTCGCCTAGGCAGCACTTCGGTCTCGAAATCGATGCCCGTGGCTTTTCTTATCTCGGTCAGCACCTCGAAAACGCTCGATCCTTTTCCGGTTCCGACATTGAAAATCGACTCGCTGCGAACGTCTAGGTCCAGGTATTCCAGGGCGCTCAGGTGCGCTTCGGCTAGGTCGAGAACGTGTACGTAGTCTCTGATGCAAGATCCATCGGCGGTGGGGTAGTCATCGCCGAACACGGCGGGCTTGTTTCCAGCCTTTAGAGCGGCGAAAACTATCGGCACAAGGTTGGCAACCGCGGTGTCGGCAAGTTCTGGCCAACCGGCTCCGGCAACGTTGAAATATCTTAGGTTTGCCGCGCGCAGACCCCAGGCGCGAGTGGCATTTGCCACCATCCATTCACCAATTAGCTTGGTTTCACCGTACGGGTTGATTGGGTGGCAATCGTAATCTTCGGTGACCTGTCCCACATCGGGCATTCCATAGGTGGCCGCGCTTGATGAGAAGACAAGTTTGTTTACTTTGTTGTCGCGCATTGCAACCAAAAGGTTGGCTAGCCCACCGACGTTTTGCTCGTAATACCACTCCGGTTGTTCAACCGACTGGCCAACCTGTTTGCGGGCCGCCAGATGAATCACCGAGGTGACACCGTATTGGCGAATGGCTTTTCCTAAAAGTTCCTGGGCATCTGGCGCTGCCAGATCCAACTCGATGAGCCCTGCCGATCCGAGCCTTGCTCCATCGCCGGTGGACAGGTCGTCAATGACCACGACGTCCTCGCCGCGCAACTGTAAAAGCCTGGAAACATGCGAACCGATATAACCGATTCCCCCGGTAACTAGAATGCTCATGCTCTAATCATAAACCACGAGCATTTTGGCGAGCTCGGCTTCGCAAAGCCTAAATGAGTGGTTTAGGGTTT
>CAZLWT010000090.1:0-6150 GCA_964563325.1 uncultured Rhodoluna sp.
CGATTTCGCAAGACGCCCACGACGCTTACGAGCAGGGCATCAAGATTGCCCGCATCTCGGCCTCAATCACACCGATTGCTGGCATCGCCATGAACGGCGCCTTCATCGTTGTGCTGGGTGTCGGTGGCTTCAGGGTTGCCTCGGGCGCAACCACGGTTTCGGCACTCGTGTCATTCGTGCTGCTTTTGTTCCTGATGGTTCGCCCACTTGGTCAGGCCTTCGGCGCCTATTCTTCGGTGCAGGGCGCTCTTGGTGCCTTGGCTCGCATCCAAGAAATTCTGAACATTCCGACCGAAAGCGAAGCCACCGAGAAGTTGGTTTCGGCTGGTCGCAGCCCGGTCAACGATATTGCCCTCGAGTTCAAAGACGTCTCGTTCGCCTATGCGCCAACGAAGCTTTCGGCCGACTCCGATGAGCTGGCCGAGGCCAGGGCAGTGCTTCACGAGGTTAGTTTTGCCATCAAGCGTGGCACCCGGGTTGCCCTGGTTGGCCCATCTGGGGCCGGCAAGTCAACCGTATTGTCGCTGATTGAGCGTTTCTACGAACCAACCGACGGCACCATTTTCCTTGACGGGCAACCGGTTCGTTCCATCAGCCGAAACGACCTGCGCGCGCAACTTGGCTACGTTGAGCAAGACGCCCCGGTGCTTGCCGGTTCGATTCGCGAAAACCTGTTGATTGGTTCGCCAGGTGCCAGCGATGAAGAACTCGAACGGGTGCTAATCGAGGTCAACCTGAGCGAGGTCCTGCACCGCGATGTGCGTGGTCTAGACGCCGAGGTTGGTGAAAACGGAATCATGCTTTCCGGCGGTGAGCGCCAGCGACTGGCAATCGCCAGAACCTTGTTGGCGGCTCCCCCGATTTTGCTGCTTGACGAATCAACCTCATCGCTTGACGGTCGCAACGAGCAAATGATGCGCTTGGCAATCGATGCGGTCGCCAAAAACCGCACGCTGATTGTTATCGCGCACCGCTTGTCAACCGTGGTCGATAGCGACCAGATCATGGTGCTTGACCAGGGCCGCATCACCGGCACCGGCACCCACAGCGAACTGGTCAAATCAACGCCGTTGTACAAAGAACTGGCGATGCACCAGCTCTTGGTTTAGCAGGCGGGTTTAGCCGACCAATCAGAACCGTTGGCCGGCATTAGGCTGACAGGTATGAGTGCAACGCAGCTTCTTAAATCCTTTGGTTTGCCAACCGACCGCAAAACTGCGATTGCGATGGATGCCGCCGATCCGCTCGTGGCCTTTCGCAACGAGTTTGTCATTGCCGACCCAAACCTTTGCTATCTCGATGGCAACTCGCTCGGCCGACTTCCGATTGCCACGATTGAGTCAATCAACGACTTCTTGGTGAACGAGTGGGGTACCGAACTGGTCGACGGTTGGGCGCACTGGATTGATGAGGCTCAGGTGGCCGGTGACCTGCTGGGCCGGGCAACGCTTGGAGCGGCGGCCGGTCAGGTCTTGGTCTGCGATACGACCTCGGTCAACTTTTACCAACTTTGCGTGGCTGCCGTAAAGGCTCGGCCAGGTCGCAAAACCGTCATCATTGACGCCGCCAACTTTCCAACCGACCGATACATTTTGCAGGGCATCGCCGAGCAGTTCGGGTTGAACCTGGTGACCCTAAATAACGATGGATCCGGCGGGCCAGGGGCGGTCGACATCGAAGCCGACTGCGAAATGATCACCGCCGAAACCCTCGCTCCGTTTTTGAACTCGGATGTTGCGCTCGTGACACTTCAGGCCATTCATTACCGTTCTGGCGCGCGGCCAAACATCCGAGCAATCACTGATTTGGTGCGTTCCCACGGTGGCCTTGTGGTTTGGGATGCCTCGCATGCCGCAGGTGCCATCGAGTTAGATTTCGATGCCAACGGTGTGGATCTTGCGGTTGGTTGCACTTATAAATATGGAAACTCTGGGCCTGGGGCGCCTGCCTGGTTATATGTTCGCAAGTCGATGCAGGCAGAGTTGCGGGTTCCGATTCAGGGCTGGTTTGCTCAGGATGACCAGTTTGTGATGGGGGCCGCATTCGAGCCGAATCAAGAAATCCGCGGCTTTCAAATCGCCAGCCCATCGATCATTGGCATCAGAAGTGTGCAGGCAAGCTACACCATGATTGAGCAAGCGGGCATCGGGCGCATTGCCGCCAAGGCGGCCCTCGGCACCGAGTTGATGGTCGAACTCTTTGATGCTTGGCTCGAACCCCTTGGCTTCACACTGTTGACCCCGCGCGATGCCATGTTGCGCGGTGGCCACATCACCATCGGTCACCCAGAGGCCAAGCGCATTGCCGCTGCGCTTCGCAAGTTTGCCGCCGTGGTGCCCGACTACCGAGTGCCTGACTCGATTCGCTTGGCGATTGCCCCGCTGCCGACATCTTTTGTTGAGGTTTGGGATGGTTTTGAGCGCATTCGCGACTCGGTGGCCCGCGAGGATTACCTGAAAATCGAAGACAACGGAAGCCGTGTAACTTGAGCGATAAAGCAGTCACCTATATCAGTTATCTCAAGATTGATGAGTTGCTGAATCTTCAGCAACCGCTGTCTGACGGCGAGCATGACGAGATGCTTTTTATTGTCATTCACCAAACCTACGAACTCTGGTTCAAGCAGATTCTGCATGAGGTGAGCGCTCTGCAACCGGCACTCGAGGCCGGCGACACCCATCGTTCGCTTGCCCTGTTGGGTCGCATTCGCACCATCATGAAAACCTGCGTCGCCCAAATCGACATCCTAGAAACCATGACGCCCTTGCAGTTCAACAGCTTTCGTGGTCGGCTTTCTTCGTCAAGCGGTTTTCAATCGGCGCAGTTTCGCGAGCTTGAGGCGGTGCTTGGGCGCCGAGATCACGCCGGTGCCTCAGCCGATAAGTCGAGCGGCATGGGTATGGCCGAGCACCTGATTGAAGGCTCGCCTGCCAGGTTACGCGTTGAAGCCGCAATGAACCGAGCAAGCGTCTGGGATAGCGCCCTGCGCTACTTTGATTCGCGCGGCTGGGCCATGCCCACCGAGGTTTTGGGTCGCGACGTTTCGGTTGGCTACCAAGATCACGTTGGGGTGCAAGACGTTTTGGTTGAGGTGCACCGCAACGACCCAGAATCTGGCATGGTTGCCGAAGCCCTGCTAGATGTTGATGAGGGTCTGCAAGAGTGGCGTTATCGGCACGTCAAGATGGTTGAGCGCACGATTGGTCGCAAGCCTGGCACTGGCGGTTCGGCCGGCGTTGGCTACCTGGCAAGCACGCTGTTTCACCCGGTCTTTGCGGACCTTTGGGCGATTCGTTCGCGGCTCTAGTTTCTAGCGGATTTTTGTTCCGCCAGCCATGCCACGAAGTCGAGCCGTTCCGCGGCAACCCAATCCTTTAGCGGTGGGCGCCCCGCTTTGTCCCAAAATTTGGTTTCTTTTGCGGTGAGAAGTTTTTGAGCATTCACCCAGTCATTTTCATCTAAGCCTGAAACTGGAATTTCAATGCTTTCTTCCACTGGCGAAGTTTCAGCCACATCCGGGCTCAAGGCAGTCTGGGCTTGCAATCTAACCTCTGAGCCAGAGAGTCCCTGGACTATAACCAGGGCGGTCTGACGAAGCAGGGCTGCGAAAATGGCCAGCCCAAGCAGTGCAGAGCCCACATAAACCAGAAGACCGCCGAAGGCTAGACCCAACTGGTTGAGGCCGTCTCGCGAGCTAATAAAGAAGATGGCACCTATGAACGTTGAGCCCAGCCCGAAGCCAACTAGCATGGTGATGGTTTTTGAGAATGCCTCGAGCGCTTTATTCATTGGTTCCCCTTTGGTGGTTGCTAAAAGCCTACCTACTTACCAGTTGGGGTCGCGCCCGCAACGATGTCGTGCAACGACTGGTGCAGGTTGGCATTGGGGTCAACGATGGCGCACTGAACCACATGGTTTCCCGCGGCCCACTCGCTTTGAGTTGGGGTGATTTTTGTTGGCGTGAAGTTAAACGACAACCAAGATTCGTGAATGAAGCGGAACGCTTCCTCCGAGCAAAGTCGTTCAGCCTCGACATCAAGCGCAACCGAGTCATAAGTTGAAAAGAAGGTAGAAACCGACGAGGCGGCAACCACCTGTGCGTCATGCTTTACCTGGCAATCAACCGGGCTGACGCTGCGTGAGTCAAGCTGAGTCGACTGGAAACATTCGCCGAACTTGAGACCAACGGCCGAGACCAGTTTTTCTTTAGGTGTGTTGTCGGCGCTGCCTAACCCAACCACTACGAAGGCCAGGACAACAGCGATCACCGCGAGCGCAATGGACGCAAAACCCAAAGGGGTTCTCAGAAACCTTTTCATTACTTCCGCCTTTGGATTAGTGAACTGGTTTCAGCCTAACGGCCAGCTGCATCAACCACGTTTTTGACCAGCATCGCGCGAGTCATTGGCCCGACACCACCGGGGTTCGGCGAGAGCCAACCGGCAACCTCAGCGACCCGTGGGTCAACGTCACCAACCAGGGTGGCGTTGCCCTCAAGGTCGGTGACGCGCGTGATGCCAACATCAAGCACGGCAGCCCCCGGTTTAATCCATTCCGGTTGTACAAAGTGGGCAACACCCAGGGCGGCAACCACGATATCGGCACGGCGCACGGCATGCTCGACATCGCGTGATCCAGAGTGCAAAAGCGTGACAGTTGAGTCGATGCCCTTGCGCGTCATGAGCAGCCCAAGCGGGCGGCCAACGGTGACGCCACGGCCGATGATGGCGACCTCGGCGCCATGCAGCGGCACCCCATAGCGACCCAGCAACTCAACGATGCCGGCGGGGGTGCAAGGCAGCGGCGAGGTCAAAGCGCCAGAGACGCCAAGCACCAAACGCCCAAGATTCACCGGGTGCAAACCATCGGCGTCTTTCATCGGGTCGATTAGCTCAAGCATCTCGTTGGTGTCGAGCCCGAAAGGCAAAGGCAGCTGCAGAATATAGCCGGTGACCTCTTTAGCGTCGTTTAGCTCGCGGATCGCGGCACGAACATCCATCGCGCTTGCTGTTGCTGGCAGGTCAACGCGAATCGAATCGACACCAACCTGGGCGCAGTCGCGATGCTTGCCGGCCACATAGGAATGTGAACCCGGGTCATCGCCGACCAACAAGGTGCCAAGACCCGGGGTGATGCCCTTTTGCTTCAGGGCAACCACGCGCTCGGCTAGCTCGATCTTTATCGCTTTTGCGGTGGCTAAACCGTCAAGCTTGATCGCGCTCAAGATTTACCAGCTCTCGAGACCCGAATACAGCGGGAAGGCCTCGGTTAGCTTGCGAACCCGGGCGTGCAGTGCTGCAACGTCTGGGTTCGGGGTCAAAACGCCCGCGATGACCTCGGCAACCTCGGTGAACTGCTCGGCGGCAAAACCGCGAGTGGCCAAAGCCGGGGTTCCGATGCGCACACCAGAGGTGACCATTGGTGGGCGTGGGTCGTTAGGAACCGAGTTGCGGTTAACCGTGATGCCAACCGAGTGCAAAAGGTCTTCGGCGGTTTGGCCATCGATCGGAGCGTTGCGAAGGTCAACCAAGACCAGGTGCACGTCGGTGCCACCGGTCAAAACCGAAACACCGTTGGCAACCACATCGGCCTGACCCAAACGGTCGGCGATGATCCTGGCGCCCTCGATGGTGCGAGCCTGACGGTCTTTGAACTCGTCGCCCATGGCTGCCTTGAACGCAACGGCCTTGGCGGCAATCACGTGCATCAGCGGGCCACCCTGCTGACCCGGGAACACCGCCGAGTCAATCTTCTTGGCGAACTCAGCCTTGCAAAGAATCAAACCGGAGCGAGGCCCGGCCAAGGTTTTGTGCACGGTGGTCGAAACCACATCGGCGTATGGAACCGGCGATGGATGAAGCCCCGCGGCAACCATTCCCGCAAAGTGAGCCATATCGACCCAGAGCTTGGCACCAACCTCATCGGCGATGGCGCGGAAAGCGGCAAAATCAAGGTGACGCGAGTAAGCAGACCAGCCGGCAATCAAAACTTGAGGCTTTACCTCGATGGCGCGGGCACGAACAATGTCCATGTCGATCAGGAAGGTTTCTGGGTTTAGTTCATAAGCGTGAGCCTCGTACATTTTGCCCGAGAAGTTCAAGCGCATTCCGTGGGTAAGGTGACCACCGTGGGCCAACTCTAGACCCAGGA
>CAZLWT010000091.1:0-6136 GCA_964563325.1 uncultured Rhodoluna sp.
CGAGGTAACCGACCTCATCACTGGCGCAAGCTTCGTTTGGGGCTCAGATAACTACGTCCGACTCGATGCCTTCGTTGAGCCGGTTCACATCCTTCGCGTTGAAAAATTAAGTAAGCAGGCGTAATCGTGGTCACCAAGAAAACAGAGTCGATTATTCCAGAACTAGCTGAACAACTGGTTTGGAAGGTTACTTCTGGTTCCTACCACAACCCCCATGCACTTCTCGGCGCCCACCAAGTCAGTACGGGCTGGGTTCTTCGAACCTTCAAGCCACTGGCCAAAACGGTGGAGGTCGAGTTACCCGGTGGTGAGATGTTGGCAATGAGTCATCTTGACCATGGTCTGTGGCAGGGATTCTTGGCGGCTAAGAACGTACCGGACTATCGAATCCTGGCCACCTATGAAGATGGCACCAAGTGGCGAGTGGACGAGCCATACCGACACCTGCCGACGATTAGCGAGTTTGACCTTCACCTAATCGCAGAGGGTCGACACGAGGAACTCTGGACGGCCCTTGGATCACACCGTAAAGAGTTCAGCGGGCCACTGGGAACCACCCAAGGCATCGCTTTTACGGTTTGGGCTCCTAACGCCCAGGCCGTGCGGGTGGTCGCAGATTTCAACCATTGGAATGGTGTTGCCCATGCGATGCGGGCGATGGGCAGCAGTGGGGTCTGGGAAATATTCATACCCGGTGTCGAAATCGGCGCCCACTATAAATACGAGATTCTAAGCCGTGATGGGCATTGGATTACCAAGATAGACCCACTGGCTCAGCAAACGGAATTGCCACCGGCAACGGCATCCATCGTGACCGAATCTAGCTATAAGTGGAAAGACGCCGCTTGGCTAAAGGCACGAGGCTCAAGAAATGCCCTGAAGTCACCAATGAGCATCTATGAATTGCACGCCGGATCTTGGCGACCAGGGCTCAACTACCGCAGCCTGGCTGAAGAGCTGATTCCCTATGTGCTGCAACTCGGATTCACGCACGTGGAATTCATGCCGCTCGCCGAACACCCATACGCACCGTCTTGGGGCTACCAGGTCACCGGATACTTCGCACCGACCTCGAGGTTTGGAAGCCCAGATGACCTTCGTTATCTGATTGACAGACTTCATGAGAATGGAATTGGGGTAATCCTAGATTGGGTGCCAGCGCACTTTCCGAAGGATGAGTGGGCCCTGGGTCGATTCGATGGCCAGCCACTTTACGAGCACCAGGACCCGAGGCGTGGCGAACACCCAGACTGGGGCACCTACATCTTTGATTTTGGACGAACCGAAGTGCGAAACTTTTTGGTTGCCAACGCGCTTTACTGGCTCGAGGAATTCCACATTGATGGGCTGAGAGTTGACGCCGTGGCTTCAATGCTCTACCTAGATTATTCGCGTGAGGGCGGTGAGTGGCTGCCGAACGAACACGGCGGTCGCGAGAATCTTGATGCCATTAGATTTATGCAAGAAGTAAACGCAACGGCCTATAAGCGAAACCCTGGAATCATGATGATAGCCGAGGAGTCAACCAGTTGGGGCGGTGTTAGCGCGCCAACCGACGGTGGCGGCCTTGGCTTCGGCTTCAAGTGGAATATGGGTTGGATGCATGACAGCCTCGAATACATTCAAAAAGACCCGATGTACCGCAAGTACCACCACGGCGAACTGACCTTCTCAATGTTGTATGCCTACGACGAAAAGTTTGTTTTGCCAATCAGTCACGATGAGGTGGTCCACGGCAAGGGGTCACTCCTAGCCAAAATGCCTGGTGATAGGTGGCAACAGCTGGCTAACCTGCGCGCATTCTTAGGATTCATGTGGTCTCACCCGGGAAAGCAACTTTTGTTCATGGGATCCGAATTCGGGCAACTGTCGGAATGGTCCGAGGAACGCGGTCTCGACTGGTGGATCACCGATCAGCCCATGCATCGAGCACTGCAGGATTTAATCGCCGCGCTAAATCGCATTTACACCGCAAATCCGGCGCTGTGGCAGCTCGACCATGAGCGGGCTGGCTTCACTTGGATTGATGGCGGAAACGCCGATGCCAACACGGTGAGTTTCTTGCGCCGTGACGAGGCTGGAAACGAGATTGCCTGCGTCATTAACTTTGCTGGTCACCCACATGAGAACTTTAAACTGGGATTGCCAAAGCCAGGTGATTGGCTCGAGATTCTAAATACCGACGCCAGCGAATTTGGCGGTTCGGGCGTTGGAAACCAGGGTCGAATTTCGGCGGATGGGGCGGGCAGTCACGGTCAACCGTTCTCGGCAGAAATAACCATTGGGCCACTGGCCGCAATATGGTTCAAGCCAGTCGATTAATAAAGCAGCCCGGCCAACCTTGCCCTAGCCGAAGCCACCGCTGGGTTATCGTTGCCAACTATTAGGAACAACTCGAGCAACTGCTTTCTAATGGCGTCGCGCTCGGTCGGTTCGGAAGACTTGCCGAATGCGTCAAGCAGCATTTGGAATCCGGCGGCGAACTCCCCAACCGCGATATAGCCATCGGACTGCGCCAAAAATTCTTCAACGGTTTTGGGATCACTCTCAAATAGCGTCGCGAAATCCATCGTCTGGGTTCGGTCGAGCAGGCGCACCTGCGCCAATCCCCGCGTAGCCGTGGCGTCGGCAGGGTTTTCTTTGAGGGCCTGTTCATACTCCGCAATGGCAACTGCGTAATCCCCCTTGGTGATTGCCTCATAGGCAGCCTGATGCCGAGGTGGCAAAGCTTCCAATCGAGCTTGCTCTTCATTCAGAGCATCGGCGACCACTTCGACTTTGCCAATCAAATCGTTCTCAGCGGCAACTTCCAGCACCCGCTCGAGAAACGCGTTCAACGCCTCAATGGTCTGGTCGCCGGAAAAGAGCGGAACTGGCTGCCCGCGGAAAACAGCCAGGAGCGTTGCGGCCTGAGGCACGTTGAAAGCGGTGGCTATCTTCGGGTTCTCGTCAACGTCAATGCGAATCAGCAAAAGGCGACCCTGCAAATTAGTTATTAGATTCGAGAGTTTTTCAGAAAGCGAAACGCTCTCGGCGTCAAGCTTTGAATAGAAATCCGCCACCACGGGGACCGAGTTAGATAACAGTAGCAACTCACGCAGATTTGTCTCGATGCACTCAACCACCAGGGAAGGCATCGTAAGTGGCGGCTTGGACTCGGAATCACCGACAGTCTGTGGCGCCATGCCAGCTGGTTTTGACAGCGCGGACAAATCCATCGCGCCACGGAATTTCTGCGGATCAACCGTTGCCATTTATAGCCCCCTGACGCTAATCAAGCCCTGGGTGGCACCAATTAATCTGATTCGAGAATCCTCAGACAACGGTGGCACATAAAACACGAGCATATCTCCGTAAACCGATCGAATTCCGCTGGCACTGCCGTCGGCGCCCAGCAGCAACTTCTCATCGCCACTGACCGACACAACGGCGCTGGCCGAGTTTGGCCTGATCGTGTAGGTGTCAGTCATGTAAAGGGCGACTAGGGCACCCGCATCCAAGGTTGCTAGCGAAAGAATGTTTTGTTCGCCGGTTTTATGAGCGAAGTTAATCTTTGCTTTCGTCAACTTGGCAATTTGTGCCGTTTGGCTGCTGGAGACCTGATTGTAGAACTCGTCCTTGGTGGTGTTAAACAGGTCTGCTTTCAAGCTTTTAGAGCCAAGGTTGATCACGTCACCGTAAGCCTCGGCGACCTGGTTTGGTGGCAACTTTAAGAACAGTGACGCGGCATCAACGGGCACGGCGCCAACCTTGGGCGAAGCAGCCTTTGGAATACTAGCGCCGGGCATCAGCCCGACCGTGTACCAGACCATGTAGTTCGAGCGTGGCGTGGCCTGCTGCATTGCGACCAACTGTGGCAGTGCCGAATCGTCGGGTTGATCAGTGACCACCATCATTTGTCTTGGCCACTTGCTAGATGCCTCTGGAAGGCTGAAGGAGATTGGCCCCGCAAATATTTTTGGCAGCGGGTCTACTTTGGATCCCTTGCCCCTCAGCAGGTAGTGCGCCTGGCGCACCGCGAGGGCGGGACCTATGTATCTCGAACCCAGAGCGACATGGTCGAGCGCTTTGTCGGCAACCGCGGTTACGTTAGCAACCCTAGCCATGATCAACTTCAACTGTTGCGAGGTGACGACCGGTGGTGGCAACTCATCCAAGGCTGCCTGCGAAGTTGGGTCAACGGCGATTACCGGAGTGACCGGTGCAGTCGAACATCCAGAGAGCAAACCGAGCAACACGATGGATGTTGGTATCGCTATGAAAGTCCTGCCCTGCACGCGTCGGCCTCGTTGCGGGGCTATTCGGTTGCTGTTGCGCTTTCTGCGGGTCTTTGGCCCCTGAGGTGCCTTAGGCAGTCGACGTCTGGGCCCGCGGTTCTTTCGCATGACCTGATAGGACCAGAGATTCAAGATCAAACCGACGACCAATAATCCGGTTCCCACGTAGAGGGTGATATTGGAAACCCCGAGGTCGCTAACCACTCGCCAAACTAGTTCAAGGTTTCGTGGGGCCGTGGCGAGCCCGTCAGAGGCGATAAGCAATCCGGCTGAATCATCGGGCTTTGCCAAAATGCTGACCTGTTTCGAGCCATTTCGCTGCACTCGCCAAAGGTCGGAGTCGGTAGGATTCGACGGAAGCTCCGAACCCAGGACAGAGCTTGACCGCAGTTGTTTTGAGATTGGATCTAAGAAAATGGAGTCATGATTGGTGGTTCCAATCCAAGCCTCAACGTCGGATTGTCTTCCGCTGGCAACAAAAACATTCTGCGAACCGCGCACCGTCAGGACGGGATTACCCACGTAAGAATGCAAGACCTCGTTCGGCACCAGAACCAGTGGATTATTGGTTTTTAGCTCGATGCTTAGTCGGTGAGCGGCGGGCGGCGCCCAAACGGTTCTTTCGGCAATGCCGACAAGCACGGTCACCACACCGGTGATGAACAGCACAGCTGCCACGATAAACCGCAATAGAAATCCAATCAGGCTAAACTTGAAAACGTTCAGAGCCGTCCTTTATTCTACCAAAACGCCTAGGAGTCGAACTTGTCAGGCAACGAGACCGATTTTGCTGTAGTGCTTCGAGGCTATGAGCGCGGTCTGGTGGATGACGCAATCCGAGACCTAAAGCGCGAACTGCTCCAACTGTCGACCCAAAACGCTCAGTTGGCAACCGAACTTCGAGACTCCAGCCAGCAACTTCAAACGGCAACCGAAAAGCTAAAAGAGGTTGGCGACCCAAGCTATACCGGGGTTGGCGCCCGAGCCGCATTAATTTTAAGCACCGCCGAAGATCAAGCGGTCAGGCTAATCGCCGAGGCGGAGACCGAGCGAAGTCATACCCTTGCGAACACCTTGACCGAGGTTGAAGAACTTCGATTCGAAGCCAAGAATTACTACGACTCGCTTGTAGCCGAAGCCCAGAGAAGAGCCGATCGCATCATGGCCGTTGCCAAGAGCGATCAGGAGCAGACTGTTTCAGACGCTTCGATTGAGGCCGAGCGAATCGTTGACGAGGCCATCCGCGAGGCCGGCGCAATTCGCGGATCAATCGCCACCGAGGTCGCGAAGCTCAGGGCCATCACAAAGCGTCAGACCGAGGTATTGAAGGCCAACACCGAGCGAGACCTTGCCGAGCGCAAACTAATGGCTAACCGCGATAACGTTGACTCGCTCACCGCTGATCGGGCCGCTGAACTGGTATCCGAGTCAGCCAGAATCGATTTGGAGCTTGAGCTCACCGCAAGACGAGCAGAAGCCGAAGCCGAGTATCTGAGCAAACATCAGGATGCCGTCGCTACCACCCAGCGGTATCTTGACGATGCGAATCAACAGTTGAGCCTGGCCTTGACTCGCGCCAACGCCGCTCGACTCGAAGCCGAAATTCTCGAGGCCGCCGCTAAATCGGTAAACAAGGCCACTACCGATTCGGCTCGCGCAAGATCCGAAGCGATGATAGCCGCCGCCGAAGCTGAAGCTAGAACGATAGCCTCAGAAAACCAAAAACAACTGGCCGCTGACATCAGGCAATCCGAAGCCAAGCTTCGAGAGCTCAAGTCCGAGCGCAAAGCGGTGGCTCTTTACATGACCAACTTGCTAGACGTGGTTTTGAAAGCAAAAGAGACAACCGACCTGTCACA
>CAZLWT010000092.1:0-6118 GCA_964563325.1 uncultured Rhodoluna sp.
CACGCACCGTGTACGCGAAGAAAGCAACCACTAGAACCAGTGGAATGACGGTGAAAAGGGTTTCAATCGGCATGTTGTATCGCAGTTGCGGTGGCAGGTCGGTTTGACCCTTGCGACGACGGTAAACAATCATCGCCCATGCCATTAGACCCCAGGCGATGATGCCAACCACCAAAAGCACGACCCATGAGTAAACCCACAGATTCGTCACTCGTTCGGTGTGGTTGGTTACAAAGCCATCGGTGTAGCCGGGCAAATACCCGCGCAACTCGAGGTCAGAACAACCAGATAGAAATAAAACCAAAGCTGTGGCAACCGGTAAAACGGCCCACTTAGTTCGACGCTTAGACAGCACAATCGACCCTTCAAATATCGAATCGCAACGTGCCTAGTCTACGCCTTGTTGGCTTCGGGCAAGGGCATTTAGGTTGGGAATCTCTCGAAAATTAGGCTAAAAAAAATCTCGACAAGCCCTTTTGGGCTCGCCGAGACTTTTGAAACTTGGTCTTTAGTTGAAGCTATCTCCGCAGGCGCAAGATCCGGTTGCGTTTGGGTTGTCAATGACAAAGCCCTGCTTCTGAATGCTGTCTTCGAAGTCGATTGAAGCGCCGCCCAGCCACATGGCGCTCTTCTTGTCGACAACAACCTCAACGCCATCGAAATCCGAAACCTGATCGGCCTCGCTCATTTCCTCATCGAAGTACAACTGGTAAATAAAACCTGAGCAACCACCGGTTTCAACACCGATGCGCAGACGCAAGTCTTCCCTGCCCTCGGCCTGGATAAGTGATCGAACCTTATCGCGGGCAGTGTCGGTCAGCTTTACGCCGGTAGAAATGGTTTCGGTCATTATTCGCTCCTGTACTTTGACGCGTCGCTTTTATTTTAGCAAGTTCAGTTGTTAACCCGATTGGTCGCTTGCTGATTCCCGCTGAGAAGCAAAAGTGTTTCCGCCACGATTACCTTCCGCAGCGATTCGATGTGGAGCGACTCGTTTGGGCTGTGGGCTCTGGAATCTGGGTCCTCCACACCCGTCACCAGGATCTCGGCCTCAGGAAAGAGCTCGTTAAGGTCGGCGATGAAAGGAATTGAACCACCGATACCGATGTCTACGGCTGCCGTCTCAAAGGCCTCGGAAAGGGCTTGCTGGAGGCTCATTTTCGCCCAGCCACCATCAGCCGTTGAAAAAGGCTTGCCGAGCTCCACCTCACCGAAGCTAAGGGTTGCTCCGAAAGGAAGATTCGATTCCAGGTGCGAACGCAAAAGAGCAAGGGCGTCTTCAGGAACTTGACCCGGGGCGATTCTCATACTTATTTTTGAGCGCACCTTTGGAAGCAGTGTGTTTGAAGAAAGCGCCACGGTCTGGCCATCGATGCCGATGACGGTTATCGATGGCTTGGTCCATATTCGATCCAAAATGCTTCCCGTGCCGATGGTTTCGGTCGTCGCTAGCAAACCGGAATCACGTCGCAAATCCGACTCGCTGTAATCAAGAGGCGCAGCCAAACCCTGCTGCAAACCCTTTACCGCAACGTCGCCGGCGGAGTCGTGCAGGCTCGCCAGCAGTCTGATGGTTGCGAGCATGGCATCTGGAACAACTCCCCCGTACATGCCCGAATGAACCGCGTGGTCAAGGGTCGCAACTTCGATGACCTGTGAAACCAAGCCTCTCAACGTTGTGGTGATAGCCGGAACGGTTTCTGACCAGTTGGCCGAGTCCGCAACGATGATTACATCCGCGGCCAACTCTGCCTGATAGGTCTCAAGAAAGTTCCTAAAACTTGGGCTACCAGCCTCTTCTTCGCCTTCGACGAAGACGGTGATTCCCAAATCAAAATCCGCGCCGGCGAGTTCTTTGAAGGCTTTGATGGATGTGAGGTGGGCTGTTATGCCTGCCTTATCGTCCGCTGCGCCACGACCGAAGATTCGCCCATCGACCACGGTCGGTTGAAATGGCGGGGTATTCCAGTCGGCATCGTCACCCGGAGGTTGAACGTCGTGATGGGCGTAGAGCAAAATCTGTGCGGCGCCATTCTTGGCCGCGCGTTTTGCGAGCACGGCTGGCGCGCCCATTTTGCCCGATTCATCGGCAACCCGCAAAATGCGAACGCTGTCAAAAACCCCGGTTGCCTCAAATAACTCTGAGACTGTTTGGGCGCTTAGTTCAAGGTCATTAGCGTCGAATGCCTCCCAAGCGATGCCCGGAATGCGCACCAACCGCCCGAGCACTCCGATGGCCTCTGGGAAAAGTTCGGCAACCAAAGTCTTAGTTTTGGCAACATCATCGGTCGTGAAACGCTTTGTGTTTGTCATGAGAGTAATCTTAAGGAACTAGCGAGAGTTAAAAGGGACGTAATGACCGAGAAAAAAAATCCAGTAGACAGTTCTTCGGAAGCCAGCCAGGGTAAAGGTCGAGCCACTCCCCCTCGCAAACAACAGGAGGCGGCAAACCGTCGCCCACTAGTTGGCGGCACCACCCCAGAAGCCAGAAAAGCCTCGAAGACGCGCCAAACCGAGGAGCGCCAGCGGGCTAGAGCCGGAGTACTAGCCGGTGAAGAGAAGTATTTGACCGCGCGCGACCGGGGCCCGCAACGTCGACTTGCCAGAGATTTGGTTGATTCCCGATTCACCGTGGGTGAGCTCATGGTTCCCATCCTTTTCGTTTCGCTGGTTTTGACTTCAATCCCGATGCCAAGCACCGCAGCGTCAGCGTTGGTTCAGGTCGTAGCCGTGCTTCTGATGTGGGCCATTCTTATTGGCATGGTCATCGACGGGTTCTTCCTGGGTCGCACCGTTCAAAAGCGAGTGGCCGAGAAATTCGGAGCCGACAAAGTTGAGCGCGGGCTGCGCATGTATGCGGCAATGCGCGCGATTAACATGCGAGTGATGCGACTTCCAAAGCCTCAGGTAAAACGCGGAACAAAAATCAAATAGACGCGACTTCGTTCGCAGTTCAATGGCTCTAACGTTCACAAAGGAGTAAACGTGGCTGGGTTAGAACCGGTTTCGCTCAAGCAGTTGGCACCCCAGGTAATCAGCGCCATCGACTCACTAAAGTCAGAGTACGAAGACTTTGAAATGCATCCATCGCAGTGGGTTGACCACGCCAAAGTTGCTTCGGTTCTAGATGAACTGACCACCCGACTCGAACAGAACTTCCCCTTCTTTCACCCCAACTACGCGGGTCAAATGATTAAGCCGCCGCACCCGGTGGCAATGGCCGCGTATTTGGCGACGATGATGGTCAACCCCAATAACCATTCAAGAGATGGCGGCCAAGCGACCACCGAAATGGAATTCGAGGTCATCGGCGAACTGGCCGAAATGTTTGGCTACCCGAAATCTCATATCGGACACCTAACCCTGAGCGGAACCACCGCCAACCTTGAAGCACTATGGATAAGCCGCGAGATCAATCCGGGTAAAGCAATTGCGCACAGCCAAGGCTCGCACTACACGCACACCCGCATGGCCGAGGTGCTTGGGGTGCCATCCATCGCGATTGCAACCGACGACCTCGGTCGCATGTCGCTTTCCGCTCTTGAAACCACTTTGCAAACCGGTGAGGTTGGCGTCGTGGTGGTAACCGTTGGCACCACCGGCTTGGGGGCCGTTGACCCACTGGCTGACATCATTCCACTGGCTCGCAAGTATGGGGCCAGAGTGCACGTTGACACCGCTTACGGCGGGTTCTTTACTTTGATTGCCGATAGCCTTTTGGATGCCGAAAGCGCAAGGCACTATCGGGCAATCAGCCAAAGCGACTCTGTCGTCGTCGACCCGCACAAGCACGGTTTGCAGCCCTACGGTTGCGGGGCGGTGTTGTTCTCGGATGACAAAATTTCTCGCTTCTATAAGCATGACAGCCCATACACCTACTACGCCTCCAAGGAAATCCACTTCGGTGAGATTCAACTTGAATGTTCAAGACCGGGAGCCTCGGCCGCTGCCCTCTGGGCGACTTTGAAGATTTTTGGGCTCAACGAATCCGGTCTCGGTGAAATACTGGCGGCCGGAATTCGGGCTGCTAAGAACTGGAGCGGTTTGCTGGTCGAATCAGAAGTTCTTGATCTCTATCAGCAACCAGCACTCGACATCATTTGCTTCTTACCTCGGGTCTCGAGCATGTCGAAGCTGAATGAAGTCAGCCAGAAAATATTTGAACTGGCCGGGCACGGACAGAAAGCCGATCAGATTCACCTGGCCACCTATTTGGTCACCCATGCCGAACTGCAGCAACGCGGGTTTGAACTGGAAAACGATCAGCCAGCGGCCAAGATTCTGCGAAGCGTGCTGATGAAGCCCGAGCATGAGCAAAACGTTGCACACCTTCACAATCGAATACAAGAAATAGCGCAAGCAGCGTTAGAGAGCTAAGGAATAGAAAATGGAATATCGTTACCTCGGAAACAGCGGCTTCAAAGTAAGCGAACTTACTTACGGCAACTGGATTACCCACGCCTCACAGATCGGCAATGAGGCCGCGATTGCGACCGTGCACGCCGCGCTAGATGGCGGAATCACGTCATTTGACACCGCCGACACCTATGCCAACCAGGCAGCCGAATCGGTGCTTGGGGAAGCCCTGAAGGGTCAACGCCGCGAAGGTGTTGAGATTTTCACCAAGGTTTATTGGCCAGTTGCAGAGAGAATGCCGAACGATACCGGCCTATATCGCAAGCACATCATGGAAAGCATCAACGGCTCGCTGAAGCGCATCGGTGTCGATTACGTAGATCTTTACCAAGCACACCGCTTCGACTATGAGACGCCGCTTGAAGAGACCATGCAGGCATTTGCCGACATCGTGCGCGCCGGTAAGGCACTTTACATCGGAGTCTCGGAGTGGAATGCCGAACAGATTCGTGCCGGTCACAAGTTGTCAAAAGAGCTTGGATTCCAACTGATTTCCAACCAGCCGCAGTATTCGGCTATCTGGCGAGTCATCGAGGCCGAAGTTGTTCCAACCTGTGTTGAGCTTGGTGTTTCACAAATTGTTTGGTCACCGATGGCGCAGGGAGTGTTGACCGGCAAGTACCTTCCGGGCCAGGCGGCTCCGGCGGGCTCGCGTGGAGCCGATGAAAAAGCCGGATCCTTCATGGGCCGCTTCATGAGCGATCCTGTGCTCGAACGAGTACAGCAGCTAAAACTTTATGCCGATGAATTGGGATTAACTCAGGCTCAACTGGCACTTGCCTGGGTGCTGCAGAACCCGAACGTGGCTAGCGCGATCGTTGGAGCAACCAAACCGGAGCAAATCAGTTCAAACATCGGAGCCGTCGGGGTAAAGATTCCAGATGAAATCATGATCAAAATCACAGAGGTTTTGGCCGACGTCATAGTTTCTGACCCAAGCGAAACCAAGAGCCCAGAGACGCGAGTTGTCTAGAGCCCAGCTCTGATTTAAATCAATCGACTATTTACTTTTCTGGCCCAGAGTGGACCAAAGTAAATGAAGCCGGTGTAGCCCTGAACCAGGGTTGCGCCGGCTTCTAGTCTTTCGGCTGCATCCTCAGCGGTTTCGATTCCGCCAACCGAGATAATCGCGGCACTGCCCTTTAATCGCTCGGCAAGCAGTGCGAGCACCTCAAAAGAACGAGTTTTCAGTGGCGCCCCCGAGAGCCCACCCGCGCCCATCGCCTCAACCATTGCCGCTGGGGTTTTCAAACCAGCGCGTGAAATGGTCGTATTGGTGGCTATTACCCCGGCCAAGCCCAAATCAAGCACCAACTGAGCCACCGATAGAACCTCGGCGTCAGACAGGTCAGGGGCGATCTTTACCAACACCGGCTTGCCTTGCGATTCCATGATTACCGCTTCGAGAATCGGTCGAAGCGATTCGACGGCCTGCAGGTCGCGAAGCCCAGGGGTGTTTGGTGATGAAACATTAACCGCTAGGTAATCGGCGTAGGGCGCTAAAAGTTGCGCGCTGGCTCGGTAGTCGGCAACCGCGTCTTCGACCGCGACCGCCCGGCTCTTTCCGATATTCACGCCGATGATCGGAAGACGTGCCGAACTGGATCGAATCCGCTTCAGTCTTGCGGCTACGACTTCGGCACCGTGGTTATTGAATCCCATTCGGTTGATTATGGCCGAATCTTCTTTCAAACGAAACAAA
>CAZLWT010000093.1:0-6070 GCA_964563325.1 uncultured Rhodoluna sp.
ACGTGAGCTTGGGTGGCTTTGTTGTGGAGCACTTTGGTGACGATGAGACAGTAGCCCTAGGCCCACTTGACATGAGCAATGACACCACCGGAAAGTTGGTTTTCCTCCGTTCGCGAAAAAACTACATTTGGTACCGGCCTGGTGGCTTAGATCGCGCTAATAGCACGTGGAACCACTCGATGCTCATTGGCGGGAAAAAGAAAAGCGTTTCGTTCAGTTTCAAACGGGCATTTCTCGACCCCATGGCCGGGTTGCTGGCTCCGGGTGAGGGGCCGTCTGCTGCAACAGGCCTCATATATGATTTCGCCTCAGCCATAGACAACAAGATGGATATCGCTGCCTTACCTTCTCAATGCCCAAGTTGCGAGATGAGCAAGCAGCAGGATTCTGTCAAGTTTGGAAATGCCCAGGTCGCATCGCCAATCGCCGCACACACCGGTGGTATGGCCACAGCAACATATGTCTATGTTTCTCAGCTCCTCCGGTCACTAAGAAACTCCGTCGAGGAAAAAGACAAAGAGGCCAGCAGCAAAACAATTATTTTCCGAGACAGCCGGGACGAGGCTGCGCGAACTAGTGCCGGAATCGCAATGACGCATCACAAGGATTTAATTCGCCAAATCCTGGCAGAAACCCTCAGGCAACCTCCTATAGATGGAATGAAAGTCTTAAGAGCTTTTCTTGCTGCAACCCCAGAAATATTAGATAATCGTGAAATTCAGTTGCTGCCCAGACTTACGGTCGAGTACAACTTCATGATTCCAATTGCCCTAAAACTCTCAGCCGGACATGCTCTCTCGGCCGAGGAAGAAGGGCAGAAGGCTCGCTACCTATCAGAAATCGACTCTAACGCCAATTTCGGTGCCTTCATCTCTTCGTTTGTGAGCCGATGCCTAGCCCTGGGAGTCAATCCTGCTGGCGCTAATGCGGGTAAACAAGCCGTGTATGAAAACGCGAAACGCTTCCCATGGAACGAAATGTTTATTCCACCGAAGCCAGATTTGTGGACATACAGACCTGAGCTCGCAGTTCAACGAGACTCCTTCTTACTAGGGGTGCGAAGTTCTGTGATTGATGCGATTTATGACTACGCCCGAAGAGATTCGGAGTCTATCGGAATCGCCTATGTTGAGGCGGAAAATCCTTTACTAGACAACTCTCCTCTGGCAGTTGACATCTCCCGCGAAGTGATGAGCTCCGTTATTCGCATGCTCGGGATTAAAGGGCGTCGAACGGGTTCCAAGTTTTTTGCCACACCGATCGATCAGGCACCAGCATTTGTGAAAAAATACCTTTCGAAGGTTGGATCTAAGAATAACGTCGCTCTTGATGCACTACTTGGATGGGTTCACTTGGCGTTAGTTGAATCAGGCCATGCACCGGGCTGGATCTTAGATACAACTTCGTTAGCGCTTCCAGTCACAATCAGAAAACCTCACTCAACTCTCGGTGCTCAACGTTGGGTTTGTTCCAGTTGTGGTTATACGCACCTCCACAAATCAGGCGGAGTATGTGCAAACCCTCGTTGCAATAACCGCGACCCAATTCTTGAGCCAAACGACCTGGATGATCGCGATTACTACCACTGGATTGCCCAGTCGGAACCACGCCGATTGGCAACAGCGGAACTAACTGGCCAAACCAAGCCATTGTCTGAGCAGCGTGCAAGACAACGCAAATTTAAAGGTGTTCTGCTCGCTCAACCTACAGAAAATCCCCTAACTTCGCCGCTGGATGTTTTGAGTGTCACCACAACTATGGAGGTTGGGGTTGACATTGGTTCGCTAGTCTCAACAGTCATGGGAAATGTGCCACCGCAAAGGTTCAACTACCAGCAAAGAGTTGGTCGAGCAGGTCGTAAACAACAAGCTTTGAGTTTTGCTCTGACAATTTGCAGAGACAACACTCATGATGATTATTATTTTGGTCGACCGGAACGCATGACAGGTGACGTCCCTCCTCGGCCATTTCTAGACCTCAAACGCCCAAAAATTGTAAAGCGCGTTATCGTATCTGAGGTGCTTAGGCGCGCTTTCAGAGAGCTAACCGGAAAGACGCCCAATCCCGTTGGATCGTCAATTCACGGCAATTTCGGATTGATTGAAGATTGGGCCGATTACCGAGATGGTGTCGAATCTTTCTTAGGCACATCTCCTCAAGTGGCAGAAGTGGCCGCCCAGTTATCAGTTCGAACTGGGCTATCAACTTTGCAAATTGAAAATATCGTAGAGTGGCTGCGTTCTAACTTAACAGCGGAAATGGATTTTGCTTCTCTAGATAAATCGATAGGCACGATTCACATGAGCGAAGCCCTTGCATCGCGCGGTGTTTTACCTATGTTTGGCTTCCCAACTAGAGTGCGATCCATTTGGGCGCAGCCGATTAAATCCCAAACTGCCCTCAAGGACAAAGCGATTAGCGATCGGCCGCTTGACGTCGCGATCTCAGGTTACGCGCCTGGTGCCCAGATTGTGCGCGATGGATGGGTCCATACGGCTGTCGGTTTTGCCGCTTACGAATCCGCTGGGATGAAAGCAGTGCCAGTTGACCCTTTGGGTTTCCAGCACAGGATTCAGCAATGCGTAAATCTCGATTGTCGCGCTTACCTTCTTGACTCGGATGCTGAAGCTTGCAGTATCTGTCAGACACCGAGTATGAAAGAATCGATACTTTTCGAACCCTTAGGCTTCCGAACAAACTACAGTCGAATCGCCTTTGAAGAGGAAGATGCTGATGTCGCATCATACGCAGGACCCACCCAACTCGTGGCTGATGCGATACCTACGGACCAAAACCGAGTTGGTGCGGTGAATGTGCTCTACTACGAAGGAGCCCGCACAATTCAAGTGAACGATAACTTCGGAAATGGATACAATCTTGTGCGTCAACTTGATTCGACCGTTGTGGTGAAGCAACCTGAAATAACCGCAATCAATAGAGACATCAAGATAGATGTGCAGCCGGATTATGAGGGGGCCTACATTGGTGCTCTCAAACATAGCGATGTCCTAGTGATTGAATTTGATAACTTGGACCTTCCAGGCGGGGCCATTCGGTTAGACACCCAGGCTGGGAAGACAGCGCTCTGGTCCTTCTCGGAGGCTTTGAAGAAGGGCTGTGATGCAAAGCTGGACTTGAGCCCTGAGGAACTTATCGTAGGACTCCACCCAAAACGCCAAAATCAGTTGCCAACGGCTTCGGTTTTCATCTCGGATGCACTTGAAAATGGCGCCGGCTATGCAGTAGAGATTGGTCACCCCAAGACATTTAGAGATGTTCTAGAGACCATTGAGTTGGATCTGAATAATGTTTGGGGCGAGTCTTCGCATGCCGCGAGATGCACTTCAAGTTGCCCTGACTGTCTAAGGTCTTATAACAACCGGCGGATACACGGTTTCTTGGACTGGCGCTTGGCCATCGATACTGTAGAACTTGCCCTCGGAAAGAACTTGAACTTAAGCCGTTGGTTTGCTGGTGCAAAGGACGAGCTCCGCGGCCTAACCCAACACGCAGATCACCTTGAGTACGAGCTTGTTCAGGGACTGCCTATTTTGATAAACACACAAAGAAATATTTCAGTTGTGTTTGGCCACCCGCTTTGGTCGATTGACCGAGAACATTTATCTCACCTCCAGAAGCAGGTTGAGTTGGTGTTAGCCAGTAGAGACCTCATTGTTGAACATGCCAATTTCTTCGATGCCAGTCGAAAGCCGATAGCGATTCTTCGACTACTTGGCGCTGTTTAGATATAGCTGACCTTAACTCTCGGAGCCAACCTTGATCAATTTATGGTCAAGGTTGGCAGATGTGCACATTTTGTCATTGGGTTTGATTGTCCGCTAATCTCCGTCAAGACCCGCGTCATCGCCGAATTCGCACTTGGTGCAGAGCCACTCTGGGTCATCACCAGACATGATGCAACCCATAGAAACGAAGCCTGTTGCCATAGGGCCAGATGGCATGCCATAAACGGTTTTGCTCATAACTTCATCACAGACCGGGCAATGCGGTGGCAGTTCGTCAATCTCCTCAAGTTTGGCTAGTGCCAGGGTTCGATCCCTTGCGAATCTGCATACTTCGCATCCCCTTGAGCTCACTGGCACCTCTGGGTTATCCAAGCTGTATTGGATTTGATCGAGAACATCTTCAATCCATTCGCTGCTGCCCTCATGGGCAATCAGGTTGCTTTCGAAGTGCAACACATTTTCGAAACTATCTTCAGTCTGCGTTGCCGTTACATATAAGAAGTACGCAGTGTTTGAAACCTCGAAGCCATTCTTTCGAAGCAACCACTGATAGATTTCGATCTCACGACGGTAGGAATCATAGAACTCGGCGTATCCAAGTTCGGTGACCGCTTTTGTTCTGCCGGTCGCTTTGTATTCAACCACCACCAGCTGACCGTCTCGATCTACCCAGACATCATTCATGACTCCGGTGATCGAGAAAACACCTGTGTTGTGCGAGATTCCTCTGGAAGTCTTGCGCCAATCATCCATCGCGGGGTGGCTCAATGGTCGAAGGTCAAGGCCTGCCTCGGCGACGATGGGTGGCACCGTTTGTTTCTGGCGGTATCCGTCGAGCTCCTTCTTGAGCTGCGCTTCAACCGCAAGGTTTAGGGTGAATGGTGCCCGAGGTGGTTGCCTGACGCCGTGCTTGACCTCGAGAACGAAGCAGCGTGGGCAGCGAATGAAATCCTCGATTTGTGATCGCGAAATTGCAATCTGGGGTCTTTCGCCTTCCAGCTTAAACTCGTTCGAACTCATGATTTCCCCTCTGTTAGTTGACCCAACCATAGTGCAGGCCACCGACAACACCAGTTTGCGGCTTGACTGCCCAAATGTTTGCGTAAAAACGAATACACCCTTTTTGAATCATGCGTGTCAGCTGTTCTGGCTAGGCTTTGGCCATGACTGGTGTTACGCAACCCCAACCCTTCGCCTGCCCAGCCTGCAGCGCAACTATTTTTTGGCCGCCACTGCCCGCTAAGCAGAGTGCGAAGAAGCAGAAAATTGAATTTTGGTCCGATGGATACGACCCAAACGCGCCAACCAATCTGGTCGACTGCCCGTTTTGCTTGTCGCTCTTCCCAAGGTATTTCGCGACATCTCTGTCGCATGTCACCGGTGTTGTCCCAAGACTCGACTATCTCACCCCAGTAGTTGCCGTTCGCAATGACGATAACTCAGATGTCTCATCTTCCATCGAAAACTTGGCAAGAATCCCGGGCTACAAGAGTTGGCGCGGAGCAGTCTATTTGGGTCCGAGGCCTCTGGAAGATGCCGACCCAATCTTTCTCGCGCTCTGCATTGAAAGCATTCTTCACTCGTTTAATAACAGAGTGCGGGTAAAAGCAAGGTCTGGTCAAAAAAATTCAAGCCTGAGCGCTGAATCAGTGATGAGTAGCTTCTTAGGAGGGCTGATTACCCAGGTGGGATTCAGCGATGCTTATGAAAGCCCTCACAGCAATATTTTTGGAATGGACATGAACAATTTCATGGGTGACGCAAAGTGGTGCCTAATCTTGGCAGAGGCAGCGCGCACTGTGGGCCTGTTCCATCTAGGCACTCAATGGGCTAACCGCGCTACCGAGATCCTTTGGCAAGAATCACCCATCCGGTCTGATAATGAAATCGAACTGAAGCGTGCTCAGGTAATCGCGACTCTGTCTGGCACTCGCAATGCCGCCCTGTCACTATTTGAGCCCGATAAAGTTGAGCTCGCGCCACCTCGAAAGGTCATTCCGCCGCGAACTTTCGACGACACCGAGACTAGTTCGGTCGACGGTTTCGGACCAGATGGGGGGACTGAAAGAGTCATCGATCCCTCAACAATGAGCCCAAAAGAGATTAATCTGCAGGTTGCCGCTGGCAGAGACGATTTGGTGCGCAGGGAGCTCCAATACCGGAAAGAAAACCCCGAGGTCGTGCAACGGCTTCCTCGTGAATACACCGTCGTCTCAAGTTTGTTTGATTCTGAGTCGCGGGACGGATTCGAGGTTGACCTTCGTTTGCTATCTGATGCTGAAGTTATTGTGCAGGCGCACCACTACTTTGAGGCCGTTCGAGAG
>CAZLWT010000094.1:0-6048 GCA_964563325.1 uncultured Rhodoluna sp.
GGTTACCCTGCGGGCAAGTTGAGCAGTATCTAACTCGACCTCGATGGCCAAGTGCCCCGAAATCAGATGGAGCCCGCCCGAGAATCTTAGGATGGTAGCCAACTCGGCAACCCGCAGCGAACTCTTCAGCACCTCTATACGAGCTAACTCGTCTTTTACATCGGCGGTTAAAGCCATCTTTACTCCTTACCCAGATCACGATGCTTGATATTTACGGAGACACCATCAATGCCCTGCAGGAGTTCGGCAAAACGTCTGGCCAATGCAACCGAACGGTGTTTGCCACCCGTGCATCCAACGGCGAGTGTCGCGTAGCGCTTATTCTCTGAAACATAGCCCCGGAAGACCGGTTGAAGGGCTTTCACGTAGTTGTCAACAAACTCTAACGCCCCCTCTTGGCCAAGCACGAATTCGCTCACCTGCTGATCTTCGCCCGTGAAGGGACGGAGTGTTTCATTCCAAAATGGGTTTGGGATGAATCGTGCATCCGCCACTAAATCGGCATCTGAGGGCAGGCCATATTTATAACCGAAACTCATCACCGTGATTTGCAGCCGACTGCTTTGCTCGAGCGAGAAGTTATCTGAAATCTTGTTCGACAGTTGATGGATGTTGAGTTCGCTGGTGTCGAAAATTACGTCGGCTGACTCGCGTGTTGCAAGCAAGCGCCGGCGCTCTTCAGCGATTCCATCCAAAATGGTGCCATTACCTTGAAGCGGGTGGGGCCTGCGAACGTTCTCGAAACGCTTCACCAAGGTGGCATCCGTGGCCTCGAGGAACAGAACTCGCAGGTTGAGGTCATGGGTCTTTAGGCTTGAAAGATTGTCCTGAAGCTCAGAAAAGAACTCTCCACCCCGAACGTCTATCACCACGGCCAGTCGTGGCAACCTCGTCTTGGTGAGTCGAAAAAGGTCGGAGATGGGAACTAGCATTTGCGGTGGAAGGTTGTCGACCACATACCACCCGAGGTCTTCTAGGGCGTTTGCAACGGTTGAGCGGCCCGCACCAGACATGCCGGTAACAATAAGCAACTCAGGTCGTTTAATGCCGTTCACGTCGCCTCCATCTAGTCTCAAAAGAGTCTATCCAAGTGCGACACGCCGAAGCGACCTAATTACTCTCGCAGTCCGTTGACTATTTGCTCAGCCAAAACCGTTCCGATACCTGCAACATCGGCGATCTCGGCGGCCGTTGCGATTCTGAGTCGCTTTGCCGAGCCGAATTGCTTGAGCAAGGCCCTCACCCGCTTATCGCCGAGTCCAGGAATTTGGCTAAGTTGGCTGGCAATCGCCGTTGATCTTTTTTGCCGCTGGTAAGTGATGGCAAAACGGTGAGCCTCATCGCGCAGTCTCTGAAGCAAAAACAGTTCATCGGTTGCTCGCGGCAAAATAACTGGGAAGGGGTTGCCCGGCAACCAGACCTCCTCGAGCCGCTTGGCAATGCCGCACACCGCGATGTCGGTTATTCCCGAGTCACGAAGCGCGCGGGCCGCGGCGTTCACCTGTGGCTCACCGCCGTCAATGACCAGCAGTGAGGGTTGATAAGAGAATTTGGTGACTTTGCCCTCTGCCTCAGCAGTCTGCAAATCAGGTTCCCTGAGGTACTTCAGCCGACGCATTAGCACTTGGTAAATCGAGTCCGTGTCATCGGTCGTTGATTCGAGGCTGAATCGGCGGTACTGGTCTTTCTTTGGCAAGCCATCCTCGAAGACGACCATCGATGCAACCACGTCGGTTCCACTCAGGTGAGAAACGTCATAGCACTCGATCCGAAGCGGGGCCTGTGACATGCCAAGGGCCCGCTGTATGCCATTCAGGGCGTCGGCCCTCGCGGTGAAATCTGCACTTCTCCTCGTTTTATAAAGCATCAGGGAGTGCCGGGCATTGGTTTCAGCCGTTTTTGCCAGGGCCGCCTTGTCACCGCGCTGTGGAACTCGCAGCTCGACCCTAGAGCCTCGCAACTCCGACAGCCACCGAGTTAGCTCGTTCGAGTCCTCGGGAAGCTGGGGCACCAGAACCTCGCGGGGTACCTCGTTGCCAACCCCGTTATCATCGGTCGAATAGACATTTTGAAGAACGTATTCAACGATCTCGGCTAGGTCACGCTCGAGCTCTTTATCCACTACCCAGCCGCGCACTCCCCTGATTCTGCCTCCGCGAACAATAAAAAGCGACACGGCCGCTGCTAACTCATCGTCGGCAATTCCGAAAAGATCGGCATCGGTTTGGTCATTAAACACCACGGTGGATTTCTCGAGGACGGTTTCGAGCGCTTCGACCTCGTCGCGCAGCCGGCCGGCCAACTCGTATTGCTCCTGCTGTGAAGCCTTAAACATCTGTTTGCGCAGTTCTGATACGTGCCGGGTATCACCGCCAGCCATGAAATCGGCAAACTTTTTGGCAATCTCCTTATGCTGCGCGGGTGACACGCGGTCAACGCATGGCGCGGCGCATTTACCTATGTCGCCGAGCAGGCAGGCTCGCTTGCTGGCTACCGCACGCGAGTAGACTCCCGAGCTACAGCTTCTGACTGGATAAACCTTGAGCAGCACGTCGAGGGTGTCTCGCACGGCCCAGGCCTGGGTGTATGGTCCGAAGTATTTGACGCCCTTGACATTGCGATTTCGCGTTATGAACACGCGCGGCACGGCATCGCCAAGCGACACGGCTAGGTAAGGGTAGGACTTGTCGTCTTTGAATTGAACGTTAAATGGCGGATTAAATTCCTTGATCCAGGTGAATTCGAGCTGCAGCGCTTCGAACTCAGATTTAACAATTACCCACTTCACGTCGGTCGCTGCGGTGACCATTCGTCGAGTGCGTTCGTGCAGGCTATTCAAAGGACCAAAGTAGTTTGAGAGCCTTGCTCTCAGGTTTTTAGCCTTCCCAACGTAGAGCACTCGCCCGGTGGCATCGAAAAATCGATAGACCCCCGGAAGGGTAGGAATCTCGCTCGTTTTCGGCCGAAACGAGAGTTCATTAGCCATTTAGTGAAGCATTTCTTTCAGGAAGTTGCCTGTGAAACTCTTTGGGTTCGCGGCTACCTGCTCTGGTGTGCCGACCGCGATGATCTCTCCACCACGCGAACCACCCTCAGGCCCCAGGTCGATGACCCAGTCGGCCGACTTGATGACGTCCAAATTGTGTTCGATCACCAAGACCGTATTGCCCTTCTCGACGAGCCCGTTTAGCACGATGAGCAACTTTCGAACATCCTCAAAGTGCAGCCCGGTCGTTGGTTCGTCCAGCACATAGATGGACCTACCGTAGGAACGACGCTGAAGCTCGGTGGCCAACTTGACCCGCTGGGCTTCACCACCAGACAACGTCGTTGCGCTTTGGCCCAAGCGCACATACCCAAGACCAACCTCAACCAGGGTCTCTAAATACCTTGCGATTGAGCCAATGGCGGCGAAGAACTCTGCGGCCTCGGCTATCGGCATTTGCAAAACCTCGGCTATGTTTTTTCCCTTATAAGTGACCTGAAGGGTTTCTCGGTTATAACGAGCGCCGTGGCAGACCTCGCATGAAACGTAGACGTCCGGTAAGAAGTTCATTTCGATTTTTAGGGTTCCGTCACCACTGCAAGACTCGCAACGGCCGCCCTTGACGTTGAACGAGAAACGACCTTGCTGGTAACCGCGGGCCTTGGCCTCTTGGGTGTCTGCAAACAACTTGCGAATGTGGTCAAACACTCCGGTGTAGGTGGCCGGATTTGACCGTGGGGTGCGCCCAATTGGATTCTGGTCAACGTGAACGACCTTGTCCAACTGTGCGAGCCCTTCGACTCTGGTGTGGCGACCGGCAACGGATTTGGCGCCATTCAAAGCATTGGCCAAAACGTTGTACAAGACATCATTCACAAGAGACGACTTACCTGAGCCCGAGACTCCAGTAATTGCTGTCAGGGTGCCTAGATGGAAGTCAACGTCAACGTTCTTTAGGTTGTTCTCACGTGCACCCACGACGGAAATTTTACGCTCTGGATCAATAGGTCGACGGCTCTTCGGTGTGGCGATACTCTCGCGACCCGACAAGAACGCTCCGGTGATCGATTTCTCGTTCTTAAGCAGGGCCTCGTAGGGCCCGGAATGCACAACCAGCCCACCATTAACGCCGGCGCCAGGGCCGATGTCGACCACCCAATCGGATGCCTTTATCGTGTCTTCGTCGTGCTCAACCACAAGGAGGGTGTTTCCTAAATCGCGCAGCTTGATGAGCGTCTCAATGAGCCTTAGGTTGTCTCGCTGGTGCAAACCAATGCTCGGCTCATCTAAAACATACAAAACTCCGGTTAGACCCGAACCGATTTGAGTTGCCAACCTGATTCTCTGGGCCTCGCCACCGCTCAAGCTACCGGCCGCTCTTTCGAGGCTCAGGTAGTCGAGACCAACCGCTAATAGGAAATCTAATCTTGCCTTGATTTCGCGTAGGACCTGTGACGCTATTTTCTCGTCTCTAACATCCAGAACCAATGCCTCAAAAAATAGCGCGGCCTCGCCAAGGCTAAGGGCGGCAACATGGGCAATCGAACTGCCACCAACCTTAACCGCCAGAACCTCGGGTTTTAGGCGTTGGCCTGCGCAGGCTGGGCAAGGTATCTCGCGCAGGAAACCGCTCCAGCGGCCACGAGCGAAGTCGTTCTCAGATTCAATGTACTTTCTTTCGATGTAAGCCAGAACACCTTCAAAGCCGGTGCTGTAGCGCAACTCCCGCCCGTAGCGGTTTTTCCATTTGACCTGGACATCAAAGTTGTTGCCTCGCAGAACCGCCTCTTGCACTTCCTCTGGCAATTCGTTCCAAGGGGTGTTCAACGAGAACTCAAGGTCGGCTGCCAGGCCCTCGAGCATTCTTTGAAAATAGTTAAAAAGTCCCTTGCCCTGAGTTGACCATGGGATGATGACTCCCCCGCTGATAGATGCCCCAGGGTCGCCAATCACCAGGTCCGAATCAACTGACATCTTGGTGCCAAGCCCCGAACAATCCGGGCAGGCCCCGAAGGGTGCGTTGAACGAAAAGGTTCGTGGTTCAATTTCAGTGAGACTAAGTTCGTGTTCGTTAGGGCAAGACATCCGCTCGCTGAAAACTCGGGTCTTTTCCGGCCCGGTTCCGTCCACGAAGTCCACAATCAAGCGACCGCCAGCCAATTTGAGCGCCGTCTCAACCGAGTCAGTGAGTCTGGTTACCATGTCCGGTTTTGCGACCAAGCGGTCAACGACCACCGAAATGTCATGCTTGAAGGTCTTTTTGAGGGGCTTGGCGTCAGCCAACTGAACTACCTCGCCATCGATGACTGCCCTGGCGTACCCTTGGCCAATCAGCTCGCGAAACAGGTCGGTGAACTCACCCTTTTTTTGATCAACTATTTGCGCCAGCAGTTGAAACCTGGTGCCTTCGGGCAACTCTAGTATTTGGTCAACGATTTGTTGCGGCGACTGTTTGATTATGCGTTCGCCACATTCATGGCAAAAGGGCACGCCGATGCGGGCCCAAAGCAACCTGAGGTAATCGTGAATCTCTGTGATGGTGCCGACCGTTGATCTTGGGTTTCGATTTGTCGATTTTTGGTCGATGGATACGGCTGGGCTCAGGCCCTCGATGAAGTCCACGTCTGGTCGATCAACTTGGCCAAGAAACTGCCTGGCATAGGCCGATAGTGATTCAACATATCGGCGTTGCCCCTCGGCGAAGATCGTGTCGAATGCCAGGGAGGATTTGCCTGATCCGCTGAGCCCGGTGAAGACAACAAGGGAATCCCTTGGGATCTCGATGCTCAGGTTCTGCAGGTTGTGGACACGTGCGCCTTTAACAATCAGCTTGTTCTCGTGCGGAATCTTGGTAATCGACATTATGTGATTTTAACCTGTCTGGCTTTGGGGTTTTGACTTAGAGATGACCGGCGCGTTCCATTTGCCGAAGTTCACGTTTTAGTTCCGAAATTTCGTCTCGCAATCGAGCTGCAAGTTCGAACTTGAGCTCTCGGGCGGCCAGCTTCATTTGCTCATCGAGGTCAACAACGATGGAGAGAATCTCATCGAAGGCCATGCCG
>CAZLWT010000095.1:0-2640 GCA_964563325.1 uncultured Rhodoluna sp.
GATGATGTGATCCGTTTGGCAACCGTGAACGAAACCGTGAACTCGGTGAACAGCACAAGGCTCAGCCGCCTGACCACCAAGCCAAAGCAGTTTGCCGCGGTGTTCGGCGCCGGCGACATGCAAGCCTTTGGGCGCACCCTGCCGGCCGACCCGACCCTTGAGCTCAAGGTTGGCGCCCAGGTGATGTTCATCAAGAACGATGACTCGAGCAAGCTTAAAACCTCAGAGGGTCTGACCATCAAACGCTGGGTCAACGGAACCATCGGGCGAGTGGTTGATCTGCCAAGTGGCGAGATGGTTTTGGTCGAGGTTGAAAACGAAACCTTTGAGGTCGGTCGTTCCACCTGGGAAAAGGTGCGCTACGAGGTCGACTACGAGGAAGACCCGAAGACCGGAAACCCGAAAGAGGTTTTGGTCGCCGTTCCAGTGGCCGAGTTTCAACAGATTCCGCTGCGGCTGGCCTGGGCCGTGACGGTTCATAAGGCGCAGGGCCAAACCTATGATGAGGTAATCATCGACATGGGTCGTGGCGCCTTTAGCCCCGGTCAAACCTACGTTGCGCTCAGTCGAGTGCGCTCGCTCGAGGGGCTTTATCTAACCCGCGCGATTCGCATGAACGACATCATGGTCGACCAAGACGTGGTGCGGTTCATGAGCGCCGCCAAGCATGTGCCGCAAAAACCGGGTGAGCTTTTCTAGCGGTTTAGCCACCAGTTAATCGGCAGGTGCACCCTGCCCGCCCACCAGTTTTCGTTATGCCCGCTGCCAGGAAACACGGTGGCCGCAAAATCCACGTCGCGCTTCAGCCCGCGCTTTTCCAAATCGGCAACGAAGCTAAGCTGCACCGGCAAATAAGGCTTATCAACGTCTAGGGTTCCGCAGTCCTGCCAAATCACCTGACCGGTGTCAACCGGCAGAGCGGCCGCCAACTCGGCTGCCATCGCCTTGCCACCAAGTGGCCAGTGGGTCGAAACCGCAAGCCCGGCGCCCCAAACTTCCGGGTGTCGGCCAAGTGCGTAAAGCGTGGCAAGGCCTCCCATGCTGGCCCCACCAATCGCGGTTTTGCTGCGGTCAAGTTTGATGCCGTATTTTTCGGCGATGGATGGCAGCAAGCGCGACGCAAGAAAATCTTGGTAGTCGTTGCCGTGCAGCTTGCTGTCGGCCGGCAGCAACACCTGGTCAATCTGGTTTAGAAACTCGGGGTGTTTGGCCAAAATGTCTTCGGGAGCCAACTCGTTGAAGCGCCCCTTGGCCTCGTCGATGAAGACACCTACAACTAGCGGTGTGCGACCCGGGGCCTTGATTCGACCGCTAGCTATTGCCTCGGGAATCTGCCAGTTCTGCCCGTTCCAGGTGAGCTTCTTTTCGACCAAGAGACCCTTGCCATCGTGCATCACGAGCACTGGGGTGTCGGGCCCGAGGTCGGCCGGAACCAAGAAATCGATGCGACGACCATCCAAGTGGAAAGTTTCGATTTTGCCACTGCCTTTTTCAAGCCGCGCCAAAGCGCGCTCGCGCATGGCAAGAAAGAGCGGGAAAACGAAGGCCATGGCGGTGACCCCGGCCAAAACCAGGTAAAGCCAGATGCGCCGCATGCCTAGCCGGCGACCCTCGATGATCATGAAGCTTGAGCCGGCAATCGCAACGATCAGCAAATCGGCCGAGAGCACCCAGTCAACCGAACTGCCAAACCAGGCCTTCAGATAGTCTTCGCCACCCATTACGGCTAGGCCGTTAAACCACCATGCGGTTATTACACCAATTGCGGCAAGAGAAAAGAAGTAGATTGCGCGGGTTCTGCGTAGGCTGTTCACAAGGGGAATCATCGCACAAATGCGACCTGCGTTTCATCAGGTAGCAGTCTTGTTTTTATAGAACGGCAGTTTTCAACATGAAGAAACTTAGTGCTTTCGTAGTTCGCTACAGCAAACTTTCGCTTTATGGCTTTATCGGGCTGATCCTGCTTTCAACCGTCTGGGGCTTTCAGGCTTTCGATGGTCTAAAAGGCGGCGGCTATGACGACCCGGGCTCTGAGTCGGCCTCGGTCACCAAAATCTTGCAAGACACCTATGGGCAGTCAATTGCCGAGGTCGTAATCATTGCCGACTTCCCTGCCGGGGCCGATGCCCCAAGCAGCGTGGCGACCGCCAAATCGCTCAGCAAGGCTATCCGAGCTGTTGCCGGAGTCGATCAGGTCAGCAGCTACTACAGCCTTGGCCGCCCGGCAAGCCTTCGCTCTTCCGATTCCAAGGCCGCCTATTTCTTTGTCAATCTGAATGACAAAATCAAGCAGTCGGTGCCAGCCAAAATTTTGCAGGACACCTTCGACAAGCAATACAAAACCGCGAGGGTTTACGTTGCCGGGTTGGCCCCAATCACCGCCGAACTAAACGGCGTAATTTCTGGTGACCTTGCAAGAGCCGAGAGCTTTGCCATCCCGCTAACGGTTTTGCTGCTCGTCTTTGTTTTTGGTTCCTTGGTGGCCGCCGGGCTTCCGTTCTTGGTTGCCGGGGCTTCCATCCTGGGCAGCTTCTTCGTGGTTTGGGTGCTGACCCTGTTCACCAGCACCTCGGTTTTCTCGATCAACCTGATTACCGGTTTGGGCCTTGGTCTTGGCATCGACTATGCGCTTTTGATGGT
>CAZLWT010000095.1:2740-6006 GCA_964563325.1 uncultured Rhodoluna sp.
GGCGATCGCATCAACAAGGGCAAGGTGCTGCGCGGCAACCTGGCACCCAAAGATAAAGGCGCCTGGGAAAAAGTTGCCCGATTCGTGATGAAGCGGCCAACCGCCGTTCTCTTGGTCGTGTTGCTTGGGCTCGGTGGGCTGATGAGCCTTTCAAGCGGCGTGGTCTTCGGTCAGGTGGACGACCGCATTTTGCCGAAGGACAACCGGGTCGTGGTTGCCAGCGATGTAATCCGCAATCGTTTCGATGGTCGCGAGGGCAGCCCGATCGAAGTTTTGGTCACCAAGGCAACGGCCAAGCAAATCAGTGAATACACGATCGCGCTATCAAAGGTCAAACATGTCGTGCGAGTGCAGAGCACCGCTGGAGTTGCGGTAAACGGCAAGTTGAACACGGCCGCCGCGCCGCTCTTTAGTAGCTATGCCAAGGGCAAATATCAGCAGATTTCGGCGGTTGGCGACATCGAGCCACGAAGCCCGGATGGCTTTGCGCTGACCGTCAAGATCAGAAAACTCGCGAATAATTTCTCGAGCATCCAGGTCGGTGGCTCGGCCGCGATCTACACCGACTCGATGCTTGGCATCAGCAACAATATTCCCTTTGCTCTGACCTGGATCATCGTCTGCACCTTGGTGCTGCTGTTCCTGTTTACCGGCAGCGTCATCTTGCCCATCAAGGCCGTCATCCTCAACGTCCTTTCGCTTGGGGCAACCCTCGGGTTCCTCACCTGGGTTTTCAAAGACGGCAACCTGCACTGGTTGGTCGGCGACTTCCAAACCACCGGAACCATCGATGCCTCATCCATGGTCTTGGTTGCCGTGATGGCCTTCGGGCTTTCGATGGACTACGAACTGTTTTTGCTCAGCCGCATCAAAGAGCAGCACGATGCCGGGCTTGCAACCATCGACTCGGTTTCGGTTGGCTTGCAAAAATCCGGGCGCATCATCACCGCGGCCGCTCTGGTTTTGGCATTCAGTTTCTTCGCCTTCACAACCAGCGGGGTGAGCATCATGAAGATGCTTGGCCTGGGCATCGCCTTCGCGATCATCCTCGATGCAACCGTGGTTCGCGCCCTGTTGGTGCCGGCACTGATGCGGCTCTTTGGCGAGGCTAACTGGTGGGCACCACGATGGATGAAGAAGCTTTACGGCCGCTTCGGCATCGGGCACTAGCGCTTTTGGGGTGCCGTTGAACTCGCGCTAGGCGCGCCAGCCCAGCCGGTGCCGCACCACGTAAACCTGATGTAGTTGCTCATCGCTTAGCGAGCCTTCGCCGATTTCTAGCACCAGGTGCAGCAATCCCTTGGCCGAGGCCTCGACCGGCAGTTGTTGCAACTCTTCGAGCCTGGCCGCCAGTTCTGGGTGCTGCCATTCGAAGCGACGGAAGCGATTGAAGCTATCGACCGCAAGCTCGGTGCCCTCAACCGGGGTGGCCCAGATGCGCAGCAGCCCGAGCACGTGGTTCACGCTGTAGGCACGAATGAACTGGCCGGCCGTCAGGGTCTCGCCCCGCCGAGCTCGCCCAACCCCGATTAGCAGCTGGCTTAGAAACAGCTCGAACTCGGTTTTCACATCTATCGGTTTTGGAATCGACTTCTCGGCCGCCGCATCCATCCGAGCAAAAATGTTTGCTCGGTCGATGGTCACCACGAAAACGTTGGCGGTCACCGTGTCTAGCTCGTGATCATCAAATATCGCGAACTCGAGCACGTGCCCGTCTTCATAGACCACCTTTAGACCGTGCTGGGTCTCACGCGGGCTAATGACGATTTGCTGGAAGTCGGGCAGCCAACTTAGGTCTTGGCGCAGTTTTTCGGCGTTCCCGTCTTTCACGATTACAAAGAAGTCGTGGTCAGACCATTCGTCGACTCGGTCGGTTTGAGCCGCGGAACCCAGGAAAATTAGCCCGAGCACATCCTCGCGCTCGCTGAGCGAAGCGGTCAGTCGGTCACTGAAATCTAGAAAATCCTGAATCATGGTGCCCCCTTGTCCTTATCAAGCGTGTGAAGCCGGTGTTGCAGTCGGTGATGAAACTCAATCATGGTTTTTAGTTCCGCGTCGGTGAAGACACTGAAAAGCTCCTGAACCCTGGCCTCATGCTTTGGCATCTGACGCTTGGCAAGTTCCTTGGCCTTAGGTGTGACGTCGAGCATCATCGAGCGCTTATCTTCCTTGCTCGGCTGGCGGGTGACAAAACCGTCTTTTTCCAAACCATCAACCAGGCGGGTGATTGCCCTTGGGGTTACGTCCATGATGTCGGCGGCCTCACCCATGGCAAGTTCCCCCTGGCGATAAAGCATCACCACCAACATGAGTCGTGGCCCGGTGAGGCCCCATTCGGCGTCGGCGAGGCGATCGATCCATCGACCGTAAACGTGACCGAGTCGCATGGTCAGCGCGCTAGCGAAAATCGGCAAAGACTTTTTGGGCAAGAGGTCTAGGTTTGGCAGCACTCCATCGCGCAGGGCGCGCCTTCTTGCAGCATTAAAGGCGGCCCGAACAGTCATAGAACTAGTCTGCCCTATCGGGGCGATTCTGGGTTGGTTCACTTTGAACCGCTAACCTATTGACATGCTTATGTCAGATCGCGATATCCGTAGCCAAATCGAAGCCGGCCGCATTGGCCTTGACCCACTCGAAATGGACCTGCTTCAACCCTCTTCGATGGATGTGCGGCTCGATCGTTTCTTCCGGTTATTCGACAACCACAAGTATGCGTTTATCGACCCGGCCGAACAGCAAGATGACCTTACTCGTTTGGTCGAGGTCAAAAAAGACGAGCCGTTTATTTTGCACCCCGGTGAGTTTGTGCTTGGTTCGACCTTTGAATTTGTTTCGCTGCCGGATGACATTGCCGCACGTCTTGAAGGCAAGTCTTCACTTGGCCGCCTCGGCCTGTTAACCCACTCGACCGCCGGCTTTGTTGACCCGGGTTTCAACGGTCACGTGACGCTTGAGCTTTCGAACTGCGCCACCCTGCCGATCAAACTTTGGCCGGGCATGAAGATTGGGCAACTGTGTTTCTTCCAGTTGTCATCTCCATCCGAGACGCCTTACGGCTCGGCCAAGTACAACTCGCGCTATCAAGGTCAGCGTGGGCCAACCGCCTCGCGCAGCTACCTCAACTTTTATAAGACCGACGTTGGCAACGACCCGCTAGAGCAGGCCATCTAGTCGGCTAGTTCTTCTTGCAAGTCGTTTAGCACCTCAGGGTTTGGTTCAACCTGCATTAGCAAGACCAGACCGACAAATAGAACCGTGACCAAACC
>CAZLWT010000096.1:0-5999 GCA_964563325.1 uncultured Rhodoluna sp.
CACCGGCTCTGCAATCGCTGGTTGGGGTTGCCGGGGTCACGATTGCCATGGCCTTCTTTGAACCTATCGTTGCCGTCACCTTGCTGGTGTCGGCAGTAATCGCTTTTCTGGTGGCATTGCCCTTGGCCGGCCGACTGTCAAGAAGTGTTGATCGGGCCTTGGTCCGGCAGCGCGCCGAACTGTCAGTTGCCACCTCCGACTTCATCGAGAACCTAGAGCTGCTGACCGCATTCGGCTGGCAGAAGGAACAGTTGCAGCAGATCGGAAAACGTGATCTGAGTTTGCGAACCGCAAGCTATCGAACTGCACTTTCCAGTGGCGTGGGCTCCGGTTTGATGTTCCTTTTATCCATCGCCACCGCTGTGAGTTGCGCTTGGCTTGGAGCTGGCTCGGTCATTGCTGCGAGGCAACCCGCAGTGATGCTGGCGGTATTCGCGCTGTTGCCAATAGCACTCTTTGACGTTCTTGCCGGGCTGCAGACCGTCTCGGTTTCTTGGCAGCGATACCGGGCTGTTTCATTGAGGGTGAGTGAGCTGCTGGATCGACAACTACCGAAGGAAATTCCAAGCGGCTCGGGCGGCACAGATTTGCAAGAGTTCTCAAGCCTCGAACTTCAGGCGGTTAGCGTGCGCTATCCGGGAAGTGAAAAGCTTGCCCTGCAGAATCTAGACCTGCAACTGGTCGCGGGCGAAACTTTGGCAATCACCGGGGTGAGCGGCTCAGGAAAAAGCACCCTCATAAACCTTTTGGTTGGTTTTTTAGCCCCGGCAAATGGCAGATACCTAATAAACGGTCAGCGCGTTGAGGCTTTTAGTACAGACTCCATTCGGCGTCGCTTTGGATACCTGGAACAAAGCCCAACCATTTTCAATGGATCGGTGCGAACGAACCTTTCGTTTGCCAAACCCGGGGTCGGTGATGATGAGATTAGAGCAGCACTCGGAAGGGTTGGTTTGCTCGCAACCTTTGAGGCCCGTGAGGGATTAGAAACCAAACTTGGCGACAATGGAGTATTGGTTTCTGGGGGAGAGGCGCAACGCTTGGCATTGGCTCGTGCACTGCTTGCTGATTTTGAAGTGATTCTCTTTGATGAACCAACCACAAACGTCAGTGCTGATTTGGGTCTCGATTTAGTTCGAGATTTGCTCAAGATTGCATCGGTTGAATCTGGCAAGACGGTGATACTTGTGACTCATGACCAGGCCTCGGCCGAGTTGGCACAACGAAAAATCCAGCTGCCCTCTTGAGCTTCACCGTGGAGGTGGGCTTAGTCGACGCTCTGTGAAAACAGTCGAAGGCGCTTCTGAAAGTTCTCGGCATGAACAACTTCGCCGACCTTCGCACCAAGATCGAGCCAACTGGTCACCGGGCGAATTCCGTGAAGTGAACTGAGCCCCCAAATCTCGCAACCCGCCAGGCTTCCCGGGGTGGCAGCCTCGAAGCCGATTTCGAAATCCATTTGCTCGGCAATGGTTAGAACTTCTCGGGTGGTAATGCTATCCAGGCGTTTCTTCGAGGGCATCGGGGCGCAGAGCACATTGCCACGCCACCAAACCAGGCCCGAAAGGGCACCCTCGAGCACGTGCCCGTTTTGGTTTAGCAGAACCGTTTCGTCGGCACCGCGAAACATCGCATGGCGACGCAGTTGCATCATCAGGCTCAGGTCAGGCCCCTTGATTGAGGGCATTGACCGCGGATCATCCTTGGGATAGGTCCAGAGTGACATGTCGGTAAGTTGCTTCGGTGCCTTGCGCAATCTCAGGTAAAGGTGCTTTCCGGCATCGGCCTCACCGTGGTATTCGAGCCGGGGGAACCAGCGGCCGGTCAGCGGCAATAACATTCGAATCTCGGAAAAGAAACCATCCAGTTGTTCATTCGCTTCACCGTCAACCTCGCGAACCCAATCGGCAAAGCGATTGAAGTGGGCTTCTAGGCCCCGCACCATTCCATCTTCAATTAGGAATGAGTCAGCAGCGGCAAGCCTGACCCGCTCTGAATGCTCGCTGATTGGGTGAAGTTGGCCGTCGCGAAATTGAAAAAATTGCCCGTAATCTTCCAAACGCATATCCCCTCAGCCATTCGTCTAGTCTTAAGATTACGACAATTGCCAATGGGTTTAAAACCGAAATGGCAACCTATTTTTAAGGAAGCCGAGTTTGCAATTTTATTCGCAACGCTTGGATGGTTGGTGCAATCCCGCTGATGTCTTCGTCATGCTCTTCACATCAGCCAGCAATCATTTTTGGCTCGATCGAGAGCATCATTCTTCGGCCAAGTACTCGGTCATTGGTTCTGGTGAGCCAACCGATATTTCCAACTGGGATGCGTTAGACGCCTTCCTCAAGGCCCAGCAGACCGAGTTCGGTTCCGTCGAACTTCCATTTGACTTTCGGCCCGGGTTGGTGGGTTTCATAAATTATGAGGCTTCCGAGTTTGCCTTTCTAAACGTTTCGCAGGCTGTGGTTTTTGATCACCTGAAACGCAAGATGTACTTTATTGGCCTGTTTGAAAGCGACGCGGGTTTCATAAGTTGGGTGCACGCCGCGCTTCTTCGGTTGTCGCTTGCCGGTGGGCAAGAAGCCGCGTATCGGCACCGGAGTGTTAAATCGGGCTCGGTTTCGAAACCGCAACTGAGACATTCTTCAAGCCAGTACCTGCAGTTGATTGAGGATTCCCAAGCGAGAATTGCGCTCGGTGACATCTATCAAATTTGTCTCACGAACAGCATCGAAATGAAACACGATGTTGACGAGTTGGTTATTTTCTTGAAGTTGCGAATAAGTAACCCGGCGCCATACTCAAGTTTCATTCGGCTTGGTAATCAAACGCTGGTCAGTTCGTCGCCCGAACAATTTATCGTTCTCAATCGGTCGGGTCGGGTTTCGACCAAGCCGATCAAGGGAACTCGACCACGCAGTCAGGATCTGGCCGAGGACGCTGCTTTGGCCTCTCAACTCAAGAATGACCCCAAGGAACGCGCCGAGAATCTAATGATTGTCGACCTGATGCGAAACGATATTGGTCGAGTCAGCCTTCCGGATTCGATTCAGGTGGAAAACCTGTTCGCCATCGAAAGCTACGCAACGGTTCACCAACTTGTCAGCACCGTAAGCGCCCAATTGGCGATCGGTGAAAATGTGGTCTCACTCCTAAAGTCGACTTTTCCAGGTGGTTCAATGACCGGCGCTCCAAAGCAAAAGGCACAAGAAATTATTAGACAGTACGAGGGCGCGCCCAGGGGAGTCTATTCAGGAATTTCGGGGTTCATCGGTTTCGATGGGTCCGCTGAGTTTGGAATGATTATTAGGAGCCTGATTTTTGACTCCGACACCGTAACCCTCGGAATTGGTGGAGGAATCACCTCCGATTCCGATCCGCTGGCCGAGTTGGCAGAAACCAAACTCAAAGCCCAAGCGCTGTTGGCGGTGCTCGGCGCCCAAGACCCCTGGGTCTAAGTTGGTAACCTTGAAGCAACAGCAACTTAGCCAGAGCAGTCCTCTAGTTTTTACCGAAAAGTGAGCAAATGACCGAAGCAGTGCCGCGCGATTCAGACTCAACCGAAATCGCATCCGAATACGATCTTTTCGCGATTCAAGACAAGTGGTTGCCGGTTTGGGATGAGCTTCGCCCCTTCGATTCGGGCAGAGCCGATGACAAGCGCCCAAAGAAGTACGTGCTGGACATGTTCCCCTATCCATCGGGTGATTTGCACATGGGCCATGCCGAGGCCTATGCCCTAGGCGATGTGATTGCGCGCTATTGGGCTCAGCGCGGCTTCAACGTGATGCACCCGATTGGTTGGGACTCCTTCGGTCTTCCTGCGGAAAACGCTGCCATCAAGCGAGGTCTTGACCCAAGAGGTTGGACCTACGACAACATTGCTCAACAGCGCGCCTCAATGCGTCGCTACGCCTGTTCATTTGACTGGGATCGCGTGCTGGTCACCAGCGACCCGATTTATTACCGGTGGAACCAGTGGCTGTTCCTTGAGTTTTATAAAAAAGGCTTGGCCTACCGTAAGAATTCGCTTGTCAACTGGTGCCCGAGTTGCCAAACGGTGCTGGCAAATGAACAGGTGGTTCAGGGGCTTTGCGAGCGTTGCGACAGCGTGGTCACCAAAAAGGCGCTGACCCAGTGGTTCTTTAAGGTCACCGATTACGCCGACCGCCTGCTTGATGACCTAGACACTCTCGAGGGAAATTGGCCCTCGAAAGTTCTGAGCATGCAACGAAACTGGATTGGTCGATCTCACGGAGCCGACGTAGATTTCGTGATCGAGGGTCGCGAGAAGCCGGTCACCGTTTACACGACCCGCCCAGACACCCTCTTTGGCGCAACTTTTATGGTTGTGGCACCCGATTCCGATCTGGCTGCTGAGTTAGCCAGCGGGGCCTCGGCAGAGGTGCGGATGAAGTTTCAGGATTACCTAGAGACGGTCAAGAAGTCCAACGACATTGAGCGGCTCAGCACCGAGCGTGAGAAGACCGGTGTTTTCCTTGATCGCTTTGCGGTGAACCCGGTGAATGGTGAGCGCCTGCCGATTTGGGTTGCCGATTACGTGCTCGCCGATTACGGTCACGGGGCAATCATGGCGGTTCCGGCACATGACCAACGCGACTTTGATTTTGCCAAAACTTTTGGTCTGCCAATCGTCACCGTGGTTGACACGGGCGAGGGCGACCCAATCGAAACTGGAACCCCAACCACGGGCGATGGTGTTCTAGTGAACTCAGGCGTTCTCAACGGTCTTGACAAAAAAACCGCAATCGAGAAGATCGTTGGCATTCTTGCCGAAGAGGGGCTTGCCAAACGCTCGAAGAACTACCGTTTGCGCGACTGGCTAATCAGCCGTCAACGCTACTGGGGCACCCCGATTCCAATCATTCACTGCGTCACCTGTGGCGAGGTTCCGGTGCCGGCCGACCAGTTGCCGATCGAGTTGCCTTCGACCGAGGGGCTTGACCTTTCTCCAAAGGGAACTTCACCGCTGGGTGGGGCCACCGCTTGGGTTAATGTGCCGTGCCCAAACTGTGGCGAACCGGCCAAGCGTGACACCGACACGATGGATACCTTCGTGGACTCGTCTTGGTACTTCCTCAGGTTCCTCTCACCGAAGTCAACCACCGAGGCATTCTCGAAACAGGCTGCCAAAGACTGGGCTCCGGTTGATCAGTATGTCGGTGGTGTAACCCACGCCATCTTGCACCTGCTGTACGCCAGGTTCTTTACCAAGGTTCTGCATGACCTGGGGCACATCGAGTTCGACGAACCTTTCACCCGCCTGCTAAACCAGGGAATGGTTTTGATGGGTGGCTCGGCGATGAGCAAGTCGCGCGGTAACCTGGTGCGGCTCAGCGACCAACTTGATGAGCATGGCGTTGATGCCATTCGTTTGACCATGGCTTTTGCAGGTCCTCCAGAGGACGACATCGACTGGGCCGATGTTTCGCCAAGTGGCGCGGCCAAATTCTTGGCCCGAGCCTGGCGCATCGCCAATGACGTGGCGTCGCAACCCGGTGTCGACTTCAAGACCGGCGATGCGGCAACTCGTAAAGCAACCCACGTCTTCCTCAGGGATTTCAGTGCTCAAATCGAAGGCTTCAAGTTCAACGTTGCCGTGGCCAAGGTGATGGAGCTTGTAAATGTTCTGCGCAAAGCCATTGATTCCGGCGTCGGCCCAGCCGACCCGGCAGTGCGCGAGGGCGCTGAGGAAATAGCTAAGGCGCTAAGCCTCTTTGCCCCTTACACCGCCGAGGATATGTGGGCGAAGCTTGGCCATGAGCCTGGAGTGGCATTGGCGCTTTTTGCCCAGCCAGACCCGGCGCTGCTGGTTGAAAAATCGGTGGTTGCCGTGGTGCAGGTCGATGGAAAACTTCGAGACCGGTTTGAGGTTGCGGTTGACATTAGCGCCGAAGATCTTCGCAGTCTGGCTTTGAACTCGGATGTGGTGATTCGAGCCATCGCAGATCGTGAAATTGCCGCCGTTATCGTTCGCGAGC
>CAZLWT010000097.1:0-5965 GCA_964563325.1 uncultured Rhodoluna sp.
GCACGCCTTCGGCATCCAACTCGCGAAAAGTGTCTTTTGGCAGGGTCACCGAGTGGGGGGTTTGCACGCCAGCTCGCCCAACCAAAATCTTGGCGATGGATTTATCCCAGGCCAGCCTTGCAGCGTCTGCGGTGGCCCCAACAAAAGGAACCCCGGTGAGAGCGAGAATGTCGCGAAGCGCACCGTCTTCACCCGAAGCCCCGTGAAGCACGGGCCAAATCACATCGGGGCGATCGGCCTTAATGTTCTCCAATAGGTCTTCGTCTGGCTCACGAATGACCACCGTGGCGCCAAAATCGGTTAGGGCGTCGGCTATCCGCCGGCCGGATTTCAGTGAAATGTCTCGCTCATGCGAAATGCCACCGGCCAAAACCTGAATTTTGAGTGACTTGGTTCCGTTGTGCTTGGGAATCATCGGTTGCCCCCTCCGGTGCCGAACGTTTCGATTAGTTCAGTTTGACGGTTGATTACGTTAGCCAAGCGTCTGACACCTAACTTGATGTTATCTGGCGTTGGGTACGAGAACGAGATTCGCAAATTTGACTGCCCGGTGCCGTTGCCAAAAAATGCCGTGCCGGGGGTGTATGCAACCAGTTCGCTAACCGCAAGTGGCAGCATGGCTTTCGAGTCGATGCCTGCGGGGAGTGTGACCCATAGGTAAAAACCGCCGGCGGGGCGCGTGGTTTTGAGATTCGGCAGGTACTCGGCCATTGCCTCGAGAGCCGCATCCCGTCGCTGCCGGTAGACCCCGCGGAAGGTTTCAATTTGGGCTTCCCAGTCGCAGTTGGCCAGGTATTCACTGATCAGCATCTGGCTAAACATGCTCGGGCTCAAGATGGCAGATTCGTTCGCCAGTACCATTTTGTCGCGAATGGCCGGTGGCGCCAGCACATAGCCGACGCGAAATCCCGGGGCAAAGATCTTCGAGAAACTGCCAAGGTAAATAACCCCGTCTTCATCCATCGACCGCAACGCATTTGGCGGCTTCTGGTCGAAATACAACAAACCGTAGGGGTTGTCCTCGATTACCAGGATGTGCTCTCGGCGGCAAATGTCGATGACCCTGGAGCGTCGCTCTGCCGAGAGTGTCACGCCGGAAGGGTTGCCGAAGTTTGGCACCAGGTAAAGAAACTTGATTTTGCGCTTTTGCTCGCGCAGTCGGTCAATCGACTCTTGCAGTGCCTCGGGTGAAATGCCATCATCGTCGGTAAAAACGTGCTCCACGTGGGCTTCGTAGTGGTGAAAAATGCCAAGGGCGCCAACATAGCTCGGAGCCTCGGCCAGAACCACGTCGCCCTGGTCCAAAAACAGCCCCGCCAGCAGGTCAAGACCGTGTTGTGAGCCCGTGGTGACAATGAGGTCCTCAACCGAGCTGCTGATGCCCTCGAGGGCCATCAGGTCGCGAATTTGGTCTCGAAGCACGACGTCTCCTTGGCCACCACCGTATTGCAGCGCCAAGTCACCGCGCTTGGCCATCATTTCGTTGAAAGATTTGGTAAGCAGGTCTTTGGGAAGCGCGGAAACGAATGGCATGCCACCGGCCAGCGAAACCACCTCTGGGCGACTGACCACGGCGAAGAGCGCTCGCACCTCAGAAACCGAAAGGGTCGATGCCCGGTCCGCGTAAGAGTCCAACCAGCGGTCTAGGTTATTGGCCTGATTGTTCTCTTGAGGCATTTGAAACTCCCGTTAGTAGCCGAAACCCGCGCCGAGACACCGATTTCGTTCAACTTTACTAAAAACCCACCCTCGCTGCCTGAACGGCGGCGGGGTGGGCCTTCGGAACAGCGAAAAAATTTACTTCAGGAACTCGGCAAGTTCGGCGACGATGACCGGCTTTGGCTTGGCGCCGACCATTTGCTTGACGAGTTGACCGCCCTGGAATACCTGCAGCGCAGGAATCGAAACGATGTTGTACTGCATGGCGATTGCCTGCTCTTCGTCAACGTTCACCTTGACGATTTCAATCTTGTCGCCGTACTCTTCGGCGATCTGGTCGAGGATCGGGGAAACCTGGCGGCAAGGACCACACCATTCTGCCCAAAAGTCGACAAGAACCGGCTTTGGGTTGTTGAGAACATCCTCTTGAAAAGAAGCTGTGGTTACGTTTTTTGCTGCCATGATTTTCTCCTAAGTTTTCTATCTAGTGGTTTTGAAGGTAGTGCTCGGCATCGAGTGCCGCGACACAACCCGAACCGGCTGCCGTGACGGCTTGACGGTAGGTTGGGTCGATTACGTCTCCGGCAGCGAAAACTCCCGGAATATTGGTTTTTGAACTGCGGCCCTCAACCTTGATGAACTTCTCGGCTGTCAGTTCGATCTGGTCTTCGACCAGCCAAACCCTAGGGTCGTTTCCAATGGCTATGAACAGCCCATCGAGTTCAAGCTCCGCTGCGGCGCCGGTCACGGTGTCTTCCAGCTTCACCCCGGTCAACTTGGCCTCGCCCTGCAGTTCGGTGATTGCGCTGTTCCAGATGACTTCTATTTTTGGGTTGTTCAGCGCGCGTTCTTGCATAATCTTTGAGGCCTTGAAGCTGTCACGACGATGGATAAGGTAAACCTTCGCAGCGAATCTCGTCAGGAAGTTGGCTTCCTCCATGGCGGAATCGCCACCACCGACCACCGCAATGGTCTTTTCGCGGAAGAAAAATCCATCGCAGGTTGCACACCAGGAAACACCGTGCCCGCTGAGTTCCTTTTCGCGTGGCAAACCGAGCTCGCGATAGGCGGCGCCGGTCGACAAAATTACGGTTTTTGCCTCGAAGGTTTGGCCTCCACCGGTCTTGAGGATTTTCACGTCACCCTTGAGGTCTACCTCGGTGACATCGTCAAAAAGTATTTCCGTGCCGAAGCGCTCGGCCTGGGCTTGAAAGTTGGCCATCAGGTCTGGGCCCATTAGGCCTTCTGGGAAGCCCGGGTAGTTTTCAACCTCGGTGGTTTTCATCAGTTCGCCACCGGCTTCAACCGAACTTGCAATCAGCAGGGGCTTCAAACCGGCTCTCGCGGCATAGATTGCGGCTGTGTATCCGGCCGGGCCGGATCCGATGATTATTACGTCGCGCACAGGGGCTCCTGAATTCGAGGGCGTGGGTCTGGGCGAAATATTCCGCCGATACTGAATGAAGCCAATTTTAGCGGCGCAGTATTCCCTGAACCAGCGAAACCATGCCATCGACCTCTTTAACCCGAAGCAGTTTCAGCAACACAAAATAAGCCACGAACATGACAAAACCCGCAACGCTCGCGCTGATTAGGGCGCTCAGCACCTTGTCAACCACGAAGCTTCCCTGGTGAATGCCACCGAAAGCCTGCAGCGTCAACCAACCGGCCGCGCCAGCCACCAAACCGGCGACTGCAAAAGTCATGGTTCCACGTGAAACTGCGTATTGAGCGAGGCTGCCGATTCGACGGGTCAAACCGTAATAGGCCAGAATCGCCTGAACCAAAACCGTGAAGCTTGTGATCAGCGCTAACCCAAGCACCAGGTACTGCACCGGGGCCAAAAGTGCCAGGGTTACCGAGGCGCAGATGTGCAGCGCAATCTGCACGCAGGTGAACAGGAACGGGGTGCGGGTATCCTCGAGCGCATAATAAGCGCGCTGCATCATGTAGACGAAGCTGAACGGCACCAGCCCAATCATCATGGCCATAACCACGTTGCCAAGCGCAAGAGTCGAGTCGTATTCACCAACAAAAACTCGAGACGCCGGGTAGGCCAGCACGATCAGCGCCACGCTGGCAAACACGCTGATCATCGATATGGTTCGCAGCCCACCGGTCAGGTCAGCCTTCAGGTCTTCGATCTTTCCGGCTTGGGCATGGGCGCTAATTTTGGTGAAGTACGCGGTTGCAATCGAAACCGTGGCAACCGAGTGCGGCAACATAAAAATCAACCAGGCGATGGATGCTGCCGCGATGCCAGCCACTGCCGGCCCACCATCTCTGAGCGCTACCGCCCGCGAGGCGACAATGGTTTGCACCAGACCACCGATTTGGGTGACCAAAACCATGCTCAGCGACCAACTTGCCGCCTTCATGGCTGGGCGAAGTCCAAAACCTCGCCACTTGAAGTTGAACTTGAAGTGCAGCCCGATGCGGTGCCAGCTGAGGAAGAGAATCAACGCTTGGGCGGCGACACCGACGGTGGCCGAACCGGCGAGCAGGGCAACCTGAGCCGCCGACCAGTCCTGCACCGATTGAGCGCCGGTTGGGTCGGTCCCGAAAATCCAAACGTAGGCAACCATTCCGGCTATGGCAACAATGTTGTTGAGCACCGGAGCCCACATGTATGGCCCGAAAGCGCTTCTGGCATTGAGCACCTCGCCGAGCATCGAGTAGAGGCCGTAGAAAAACAGTTGTGGCAGGCACCAGTAGGCAAAAGCTGTGGCCAAGGCGAGCTGTTGCTGCGACCAACCGTTGGTATAGGCGCTTACTAGGAACGGGGCGGCGACCGTGGCCAAGACGGTCACGGCCGTAAAAACCGTTATTGCCAGGGTAAGCAGTCGATCGATGTAGCCCTTGCCGCCGTCTTTATGGGCGCGGGCCTTGACGATTTGTGGAACCAGAACGGCATTTAGCACGCCACCGGCGATGATGGCGTAAACGCTGTTTGGCAGTTGGTTAGCAACACCGAAGGCATCGGCAGCGTTTGTGGTGACACCAATCATGGCGGCCAGAGCCACGGCCCGGCCAAATCCGAGCACTCTCGAAAGAATGGTACCCCCGGCCATTAGTAGCGAGGATTTTGCGACGCTCAAACGGTGGCTCCAACTTGTCTGCGCTTCCGAAGCGTGCGAATCACGCCGGCTGCCAAAAGCAAGGCGATCACGACTGCGAAGCCGGTCATTAAAGTGCCCTCGACCTCGGCGTTGATTGTCATGTGAACTTTAACGCTTGGCCCGAGTCTCAAGCCAGAAAAGGTGGTTAGCCAGGCAACCAAATCGACATCACCATCGGCAACGGCGCGCACATCGACCTTGGCCGTATAAGTTGTGTTGCCGGGCACGGTGACTTCCACCGCGGTTGGGGCGTTCAGTCTTAGGTTTGACGGCCGAATGTGAACCTGCACGCGAATCGACTCTTCGTAAAGATTCTCGATCACGATGGGAATCCGTCCCTCATTGGCCACGAGGGTCAGATTCGAACCGGGAACGATGCGGATTTTGTAGCTGGGTAGGCTTTCGGCCTGGGCAACTGATCCACCACTCAGGGCGATGATGGCAGCCAAGAGCAGCCCGAGTGCATAACGAAAGGTCTTCACAGCGGGTTTCTCGCTATCCATTCCTGAACTCCACGAGCCATTCTTCTTTCGTTCTCGTGTGACAGTTTCGAAATCATCTCATCAACGCTGAACCAGCCGGCTTCGCTTGCCTCGTGGTGCGGATCTTTCTCAACCGTCAGGAAACCACCGGTCTGTCTCATCAAAAAATGAAATACGGTCTTGGATATTATTTTCGTTCCGGTGGAAAACTCGTAGTGGATGTCGCCCAACGGCACAATGATTTCGGCCTCTAGGCCGGTTTCTTCGGCGATTTCGCGAATCGCGGCTTCTTCATGGGTCTCGGTGTTCTCGGGGTGCCCCTTGGGAACACACCAGTCGAGCCGCCCCTGCCGATTACTTCGGGCAATCAGCGCAACTCGGCCAGTCCCATCATTGGCCAAAACGAATCCACCGGCCGAAACTTCTTCGACCCGGCGAAGTTCACGCTTCGACATTCTGGGATTCATAATAGACAGCCTAAACGTTGCGCGCTGTCTGTATCCTGAAGCGCACTGTGGCACACTAAAAACCATGCAAACGGTGGCCCAAGCTCTGGAAAATCTCGAACGGCTAACTGACAGCCAACTTTTCGTCGAACTCGGACGGGTCTTTAGCGATGCCGGCTTCGAGTTGGCTCTTGTGGGTGGCCCGGTTCGCGACGCTTTTCTAGGTCGCAGATCGCCAGATTTAGACTTCACGACCAAT
>CAZLWT010000098.1:0-1493 GCA_964563325.1 uncultured Rhodoluna sp.
TGGCAGCAGATTCGCTACTGTCGAGCTGTTTGCTCAGTTCCTTTTCGATGGATGCTCCGGTTTGGCTTCCGTTCGTTCCGCGCAGTCGCAAAACCCGTTCGGTTAGGGTTTTGAAGTGAAGACGATTGAACACCTCGCGCACCTTGGTCTCGTCTACCGCTCCAAGAGTCAGTTCATCGAAAGTTAGTCCGAGATCTAGGTCGCGAATCAGGTGGTTTAGCCTTCGGTTTCTGACTGCCAGTTCTTGATGCTCACGCAGGCTCTCTCCGACCTTTCCTGGAATTTCAGCCGCCCCAGTAAAAATTGCCTCTAGCGAACCGAAAGATTGCAGCCACTTGGCAGCCGTCTTCGGGCCAACGCCTGGAATGCCAGGTAAGTTGTCTGAGGTCTCACCGACGAGTGCTGCCAAATCCGGGTACTGTTTCGCATGCACTCCGTACTTGTCGTAGACGGCGGCATCATCCATACGCGCAAGGTTTAACACACCCTTGACCGGGTAAAGAATGGTTGTGTTCTCTGAGATGAGCTGAAAGGTGTCCCGGTCACCAGAAACCACGAACACTTTGAACCCCTGGTCGCTGGCTTGATCGGCGAGGCTGGCAAGAATGTCGTCGGCCTCGTAGTTGACGCGGGTCATGGTGCGAATGTTCATCGCGGCGAGAGCTTCTTGTAAAAGTTCGGTTTGCCCAGCGAATTCAGGAGGGGTCTCGCCACGTGTTCCCTTGTATTCGGGGTACTCCTCGGTTCGGAAAGAACTTCGAGAGAGGTCGAACGCTACCGCCAGGTGCGTTGGTTTCTCGGCCTGCAAAATGTTGAGCATCATTGAAATGAAACCGTGAACCGCGTTGGTGTGTTGACCCTCTGGGGTTCGGAAGTTATCTGGAGTCAAAGCGTAAAAAGCGCGAAAGGCCAACGAGTGACCGTCAATCAACAGAAGAGTAGGCTTTGAAATAGCGTTCATTAGGCAAGCCTACTTGCCGAGCAAAGCATTCATCGAGACTAACTGGAGCAGATTGTGACCAAAGCAAAAATCATTCTTAGCGAGGCCGCGGCCGCACTGCTCGAGTTGCGCGGCATGGGCGCTCTTGCCGAGAAAATGGGCATTGAATTGCTTGAACTGAGTGCAGAGCGCTCGGTTGCCACCATGCCGGTTGAGGGAAACACGCAACCGCTAGGTGTGCTTCACGGGGGTGCGCATGTGGTGTTGGCAGAAAGCCTAGGGAGTATGGCCGCAAACGTGTGGGCGGGCGAGGGTCGGTACGCGGTCGGAATTGAAATCAACGCATCCCACAGCAAATCCGCGTCAAAGGGGCTGGTCACCGGGGTCTGCACCGCGGTCCATCTTGGCGGAACCTTGACGGTTCATGAGATAACCGTAAGCGACGAGTCCGGTGGCAGGCTATCAACGCTTCGCATCACCAACGTGATTCGCGAGAAGCGATAGCCCAAGTTTGTTGCCAGGGCGGGCAGCAGTGTCTTCTAGTTCGCCGGCT
>CAZLWT010000098.1:1593-5940 GCA_964563325.1 uncultured Rhodoluna sp.
CTTCTAGTTCGCCGGCTGCTCAGGCTCAGCGTTGGCAGTGTCATCGACATCAGTGTTTGCCGGGGTGGATGTCTCAGCAACTGCGGGTTTCGGCGAAAGCTGCTCGATAATCGTCTTGGCTACCTCGTGCATGGTCAGTCTGCGATCCATTGACGCCTTTTGAATCCATCTAAAAGCCTCTGGCTCGGTCAGGTTCATTTTCTCGTTTAGCAGACCCTTGGCTCGGTCAACCAGCTTTCGTATCTCGAAGCGTTCGTTAAGATCCGATATCTCGTTCTCTAGAGCTGTCAGCTGGGCAAAACGGCTGAGCGCAATCTCAACGGCGGGAAGCAAATCATTTGGGGTGAATGGTTTAACGACGTAGGCCATTGCTCCAGCTTCGTTGGCCCGGTCAACCAGTTCACGCTGGCTAAAGGCGGTTAGCAAGACAACCGGAATCTTTAGCAGCGCCAATTGCTCCGCTGCCGAAATTCCATCGAGTTTGGGCATCTTTATGTCCATGACGGCTAGGTCTGGTCGGTGAAGTTTCGCGAGTTCAACGGCTTCTTCGCCGTTGCTGGCTTGCCCGACAACTTCGAAGCCAAACTCCTCGAGGGTCTCGACGATGTCCATGCGAATCAGTGATTCGTCCTCAGCGACCAGCACTCGGCGCTTGGTAATTTGTTCAGCCATGAGGCTAACTTTATAAGAAAAAATCTTCGATTCGGCAACCAAGCAGTAATCCTATAAACTCTTATGGTTGGCGAAAGCCGGAGTGGCGAAATGGCAGACGCGGAAGACTCAAAATCTTTTGCCTGAAAGGGCGTGCGGGTTCGAGTCCCGCCTCCGGCACCGAAGTTTTTAGTTCGTTGTTAGCCAACAATCCTCAGTTTGATTTCTTTCAGGCTGGGGATTTTTTTCGCCCTGTAAACCAGGAAAAAAACAGCGCCCAAAAATACGAGCCACAGACATCCTGAGACGAGAAAACCCGCGATCGACTAGCGACCGCGGGTTTTCCCCTTCAAGCTTTGTTTCGATATAGCTACTTGGTATAGGCCGGTACTGCTCCGTTTACTGCATCGCCGACACGGTGAACGCGCAGGGTGTTGGTTGAACCGGCGATGCCCGGTGGGGTCCCTGCTACGACGACTACTTCTTCGCCGACCTTGCAAGCGCCTTCGGCGATAACAATCTCGTCAACCTGGTGCATCATCTCGTCGGTGTGGGTTACCGGACTTACTAGATAGGTCTGGGCTCCCCAAACCAATGAGAGTCGGTTGCGAACGGTTTCACTCGGTGTGAAGGCAAGGGTCGGAACCGATGAACGCAGTCTCGAAACTCTTCTTAGTGAGTCACCGGACTCGGTGAAGACACAAACGTACTTCGAACCCAGTAGCTCAGCAATTTCTACCGCAGCTAGACAAACGGCACCCGAGTGGGTGTGCGGGCGGGTTCCTAGGTCAGGAATACGCTCCATGCCGTTTTCTTCGGTTGATTCGATGATTCTTGCCATAACCTCAACGGTTTCAACTGGGAACTCACCAACGCTGGTTTCGCCGGAGAGCATCAGCGCGTCAGCGCCATCAAGAACAGCATTCGCAACGTCGCTAGCTTCGGCCCGGGTAGGTCTTGAAGCGGTGATCATTGATTCGAGCATCTGGGTGGCGACGATTACCGGCTTTGCCCATCGACGGGCTAATTCAACAGCACGCTTTTGAACCAGTGGAACCTGCTCAAGAGGAAGTTCCACTCCTAGGTCACCACGGGCAACCATGATGCCATCGAAGGCGTCGATGATTTCTTCGAGTGCTTCAACGGCCTGTGGCTTCTCAATCTTTGCAATTGTAGGAAGGAACTTGCCTTCCTCCTGCATGATCTCGTGGACTCGCACGATGTCGCTGGCGTTTCTGACGAATGACAGGGCAATCATGTCTACCCCGAGGCGAATGGCCCAGCGCAGGTCTTCTTCATCTTTCTCGGAAAGCGCTGGAACGTTCACGGCTACTCCAGGCAGGTTAATGCCTTTGTTGTTTGAGACAAAACCGGCGATGTCCACGACCGTAGTGACGGTGGTTGGTGAAACCGCGGTTGCGCGAAGGGTCACCTTGCCATCGTCGATGAGCAGGAGGTCACCAACCTTTACGTCTGCTGGAAGGCCCTTGAAGGTGGTTCCACAGATGTTTACGTCACCGAGGATTTCGTCGGTGGTGATTGTGAAGGTCGCACCCTTCACGAGCATTACCGGGCCGTCGGCGAATCGCCCGAGACGAATTTTTGGCCCCTGTAGGTCAGCGAAGATGCCGACTGCCTTGCCGGTATCGGCGGCAACCTTACGAACGGTGTGGTAGATCTCTTCGTGCACGTCGTAGCTGCCGTGGCTCAGGTTCATTCGAGCGACATCAACACCAGCTTCAACGATTGCGCGAATCTGCTCATAGCTAGAAGTTGCTGGCCCGAGGGTAGCAACAATTTTGGCGCGTCTCATTTGTTCCTATTCTTTTGGATGGCTGCGATCTGCAGTCATCCAAGGTTGGGTAGTGATTTACGAATAGACCGAAAGTGGTCGATCAGTGGGTTTTACTGGGAAAGGTAATTCTGTGGTGCCCTCTAGATGCTCATCGATGGCCGCCGCGGCCGCACGGCCCTCGGCGATTGCCCAGACGATCAAACTTTGCCCGCGACCGGCGTCCCCAGCGACGAACACGCCTTCGACAGGGGTCGAATATTTTGAATCCCGAAGCAGATTGGAACGACCATCATCGGCAACGCCTAGTTGATTTGCGATGGATTCGGTTTCAACTCCGGAGAAGCCTAACGCCAAAAGAACTAGGTCTGCCGGGATGATGCGCTCGGTGCCGGCTTTTGGCAGGCGGCGGCCGGAAACAAACTCGGTTTCGGCAACTTTGAGCCCGGTTAGCTTGCCATTCTCGCCGATGAACTCAACGGTCGAGGTCAGGTAGTGACGCTCACCGAATTCCTCGTGGGCACTTGGTACCTCGAAGAGGTTTGGGAAGCTTGGCCACGGTTGGTTCTCGGCCCGTTCGGCCGGTGGCTGGTTTCCGATAGCCAGGGTGGTCACAGACAGTGCGCCCTGACGAGTGGCGGTGCCTAGGCAGTCTGCCCCGGTGTCGCCACCGCCAAGAATGATTACGTTCTTTCCGGTTGCAATTACCTGCTCGGAAACTTGTTGGCCGGCAACCACTCGGTTGGCTGGCACGAGATAATCCATCGCGAACATAACGCCATCGAGTTCTCGGCCCGTCACCGTTAGGTCGCGCGGCTTAGTTGAACCGGTTGCCACCAAAACAGCATCATAGCGAGCCCTTAGGTCGTCCCAGGTTATGTCGGTTCCGATGGCGACACCGGGTCTGAATCGGGTGCCTTCGGCTTCCATCTGAGCAAGACGTCGGTCAATGTGATGCTTTTCCATTTTGAAATCTGGAATCCCGTAGCGAAGCAGACCACCAATTTTGTCGTCCCGCTCATACACGGCAACTGTGTGACCGGCTCGGGTTAGCTGCTGGGCGGCCGCCAATCCGGCAGGGCCGGAACCTACAACGGCTACTGTCTTACCAGTTAGTCGCTCTGGTGCGTGCGATACGACCCAACCGGCATCGAACGCGTCGTCAATAATCGAGACTTCGATTTCCTTGATGGTCACGGCTGGCTGATTGATTCCTAGGACACAGGCGCTCTCACAGGGGGCCGGGCAAAGGCGCCCGGTGAACTCTGGGAAGTTATTGGTCGAGTGTAAGCGCTCAATGGCAGTCTTGCCATCCTCGCGCCAAACCAGGTCGTTCCACTCTGGAATTAGGTTGCCGAGCGGGCAACCCTGGTGGCAAAAGGGAATGCCACAGTCCATGCAACGGCTAGCCTGACGAGACACAACCGCCTTGTCACGGCTTTCATAGACCTCTTTCCAGTCCATGATTCGAATCGGGACCGGGCGTCTGGACGCGGTCTCGCGACCGGTCGTCTTCAAGAATCCTCTTGGATCAGCCATTGGTAACCTCCAAAATCTGCTTCCATACCGCATCGCCATCCGGGTCTACTCCGGCCGTCGTTGCATCCTCGCGGATCTTCAGCACCGCGGCATAATCCCGAGGCAAAACCCGCACGAAGTGGTGAACTTCCTCAGCAAAGTCGGCAAGCATTTGAGCCGCCAACGCTGAGCCGGTCTCGGCTAGGTGCAGCTCAAGCAGTGACTTCAATTTGACTGAATCCAGTTCGGTCAGGGCCCCGATTAGCAACTCATTGCTTGCCAGCGCCTCGTGGTTTACCTGATCGGCCCGCAACTTATAAACATAGGCAACGCCGCCCGACATACCGGCACCTAGGTTGCGACCGGTGCGCCCCAAAATCACGGCT
>CAZLWT010000099.1:0-5935 GCA_964563325.1 uncultured Rhodoluna sp.
TGCAGTCGATGCTTAGAACCGCTGAAACTGCCTGTCGAGGTGGATTTTCAGGAACTTTTCGCCTATTCTGGTCTAGGAGAAGATGAATACCTAGTCCAAGACGAGAATATCGATTTGGAACAGGTTATCCGCGACGCGGTAGTCTTAAGTCTTCCTTTTCAACCCGTTTGCAGTCCAGACTGTCTAGGTCTGTGTTCTGAGTGCGGATTGAAAATGGCTGAAGACCCAAACCATGTTCACGACTTGCCGATTGATTCGCGCTGGAGTGAACTGCAAAAGCTTAAGGAAGAGTAAGAAAATGCCAGTACCAAAGAGAAGACTCTCTCGTTCAAACACTCGTCACCGCCGTTCGGCTTGGATTGCCGAGCCAGTAGCGCTTGTGAAGACCATTGAAAACGGCAAGACCGTTTACAGCCTGCCTCACCGCGCCAAGGTAGTTGAGGATTCGGCTGGAAACGCCCTGTTCCTTGAGTACAAGGGCCGCAAGGTAGCAGACGCCTAAACAGCTTTTAGTCAAACCATGAATCTCGATCAGCTGAGCCAAAAACTCGGTGTTGAGATTGAGCCTCAACTGCTCGAATTGGCTTTGACGCACCGCTCGTATGCTTATGAGCACGGTGGCATACCCAACAATGAGCGCCTCGAATTTCTTGGCGACTCGGTGTTGGGTTTTGTCGTTACGGTGCATATCCACGACCTGTTTGCAGAACTTTCCGAGGGCGACCTAACCAAGCTGAAAAATTCGGTGGTGAGCGCCAAGGCACTTGCCTTCGTCGCCAACCAGTTGGGGCTCGGAGAATACATACGTCTTGGAAAGGGCGAAACTCAAACCGGTGGCCGAGCCAAGGCAAGTTTGCTTTCTGACACGTTTGAAGCCTTGCTCGGTGCCGCCTTCGTGTCGAAGGGCCTGCCAGCCGCGTCTGGCATCATCGAGCGACTCGTTTTTCCGCTGCTTTTAGATCGTGATTCCCTGCTGGCAAATGCCGACCCAAAAACAAACTTGCAGGAAACCGCAAAGCGCTTAAATCGTGGTGAGGTGCGCTACGAAACCGACTTCTCAGGCCCAGATCACGACCGCACCTTCTTCACCTCGGTTTTCATGGGCGACTCACAAATCGGGCAGGGTTTGGGTCGCAGCCGCAAGACAGCCGAAACCGCAGCCGCCGTGGTGGCTTTGCATAACCTAAAGGCGAATAGTGCCTGAACTGCCAGAGGTTGAGACCGTTCGAGCCGGGCTGGCCCCGGTGCTGGTCGGGGCCACGGTTACCTCGGTAGATGTTCTTGAGCCTCGGTCGCTGAAACGGCACCCCGGTGACATCAACGATTTCAAAAACCAGTTGATTGGGCAGCAGATTCTGGCGGTGGTGCGCCGAGGCAAGTTCCTTTGGTTTCCACTTGCTACTGAGGGGGCCGCGGTCGCCCTAGTCGGGCACCTTGGAATGAGTGGCCAAATGCTGCTTCGCACGCCAGATTTTGCGCCGGATAAACTCACGCGCGTAATCATCTCCGCTCAGTCAGTCAGCGGTGAAGCGGTTGAGTTCCGATTCGTAGATCAACGCATTTTCGGTTCGCTGGCAATCGATTTACTGGTGCCTACGATGGATGCCGGGCCCGGCGGCTTCGCCCCCGAGTCAATCGTCGAGTTTGATGCCCGGCCGCAGCGGTGGTCCTCGCTCATACCGCAGTCGGCCGCGCATATCGCTCGAGATCCGCTTGACGCAAACTTCTCAACCCGGTCGGTTATCGAACGTCTCATGAAGAAAAACACGGGCATAAAAAGGGCTCTCTTAGATCAGGGGTTGCTTAGTGGGGTGGGCAATATTTACGCTGACGAGGCGCTCTGGCGCAGCCGACTGCACTATGACCAACAAGCCAGTTCGCTATCAAGAGCCAAGGCCGGTGAGCTTCTGGAATCGGTGACCGAAATTCTAAAGAGCGCCGTTTTGGCTGGGGGCACGAGCTTTGACGAACAATACAAAAACGTCAATGGTGAATCCGGTTACTTCGAAGTCTCACTCAACGCTTACGGAATGACCGGCCGGCCCTGCCCTAGATGCGGCGCCCCAATCAAACGTGATTCCTGGGCAAATCGAGGTTCACATTTCTGCCCGGTTTGCCAAAAACTTCGCTAGCCGCACGCGCATCCATCGCTAATAAGGTATTTTTATCTTTTGCGCCTTATTGCGCTTCGGATAAAACAAATTGGGAGGCTCGGCGATGTATCTAAAGAGCCTGACCCTCAAAGGTTTTAAATCTTTCGCTCAACCCACCACCTTTGCCTTTGAGCCAGGTGTCACCTGCGTAGTTGGCCCAAACGGCTCCGGCAAATCAAACGTCGTTGATGCACTGGCCTGGGTGATGGGCGAACAGGGGGCCAAGACCCTTCGTGGCGGCAAAATGGAAGACGTCATTTTTGCTGGAACCAGCACCAAGGGCCCGCTTGGTCGAGCCGAGGTTCTGCTAACCATCGACAATGCCGACGGTGCCCTGCCCATTGACTACAGCGAAGTGACGATCAGCCGCACCCTATTTCGAAACGGTGGCTCAGAGTACGCGATCAACGGCGAAGCCTGTCGGCTGCTAGACGTTCAAGAGTTGCTTAGCGACTCGGGTTTGGGTCGAGAGATGCACGTCATCGTGGGCCAAGGTCAACTCGATGGCATTTTGCGAGCGACCCCCGAAGAGCGCCGTGGCTTCATCGAAGAAGCCGCCGGAATCTTGAAGCACCGTCGCCGGAAAGAAAAAACCGAGCGCAAGTTGGAGGCAATGCAAACCAACCTGACTCGCCTGAACGACCTAGCGAGTGAGGTTCGTCGGCAGCTGAAGCCGCTTGCTCAGCAGGCCGAGGTGGCTCTTGAAGCGCAGGGAATCGCCGCGGTGTTGCGAGATGCCAAGGCGCGCATTTTGGCCTCGGATATTTCGCAAATTCACGATGGCCTAAACCAGACCGCCAAAGACGAAAACGAACGTCGCTCTGAACGAAACATTTTGCAGGGTCTGCTGCAAGACAGTCAGGTCCGCCTGTCGCAACTTGAGGCCGCCCAGGTTTCATCCATCGTTGATGACGCAAGGCGAGTTTCATACTCCTTCGATTCGCTTTCCGAACGCCTCAGGTCGCTGCTTAGCAACGCCAACCAGCGGGTTGCTCTGCTTGGAAACCAGACCCTGGTCGGCGCCGGACAGCTTGACCCGGCTGGCATTGAAGCCGAGGCTGAAAACGCAACCCAAAACGTTGGCGTGCTTGAGGCCGGTGTCGTTGATCTTCGTGGCGCTCTCGTCATCGCCGAAGCTGCCAGAAATCGGGCTCGCGATGAACTCGAAGTCTTTGATTCTGAGGTAGCAGAGCAAAACAGCCTGATTTCGAAATTTGATCTGGAACTGTCTCGGCTGGCAAATGAGGCCAAGGTTGCCGAGTCTAAGTTGGCTTCGCTTCGCGAGGAGTCGGTGCGGCACGAAACGGCTCTGGCTCAAGCCACCGAGCGTTTTGAACTGAGAACAGCCGAGTATGACCAACTGCACGGGCAACTGGCTGAACAGCAACCCTCGGATGGAATTCTTAAGTCAGCCTATGAAAGCGCGCAACGAGCCGTGGCCGAGGCACAAACCAGAATCGATACGCTTCGTGATGAGATTCACGATGCCGAGAGAGAACGTGATTCGCTAGCCGCCAAGCGTTCGGCCCTGAACCTGACCCTAGAACAAAAAGACGGGGCAACTGCCCTAATTTCTGCCGGTTTGCGCGGTATTCGCGGTCTGGTAGCCAACCACATGAAGGTCAAAGCGGGCTACGAAACCGCCATCGCCGCAGCCCTCGGACCCTTGGCAGATGCCCTGGTTGCCGAGGATCGCGAGTCGGGTTTGGTTGCCATTGAGCACCTCAAGAAAACCCAGGGTGGGCGAGTAGAGCTGATTATCGCCGACATTGATGGTGATTCCTTTGCATCGGCCGTCACTCCGACGGCTGGGGTTCGGCCAGCTATCGAGGTGGTTGAAGCCACTTCGGGAGTCATGGCTTTGCTGGTGGGTGTCTTCATCGTTGATGATCTTGATGCAGCCCGTTTGCTCGTTGACTCTGACCCAAACGCCCAAAAGCTGACTTTAATCACGATGGATGGCGACGTGCTGACCCAAGCGATCCTGCGCGGTGGTAGCTCAAACAAGCCCTCGAAGCTCGAGTTGGTTTCGGCTCGAGACGCTGCCGATCTGGCTTTTCAAACCGTCAATGCCAAAGCCGACCTTTTACGGGCCGAGATGACCGAGGCTCGTTCAAACGCCGAATCGGCAAAAAGTACTGCCAAGGTGGCGCTTGCCGAGTTGAACACCCATGACGCTGAACTAGCCAGCAACGCAGAAAAATTGGGCCGGTTGCGAGTTCAGGTCGAGGCCACCGCGGGCGAGCGCGACCGTTTGGCGAGAGTTGCCAAGAATGCGCTCGAGGCGCAAACCGAGGCCCAGATGCGTTTGGCAAGCGCCGTTGCAGCCCATGATGCTTTTTCATCACAGCATCGACCAGTCCTAGATCTTGCCAATCGGCAGGTTCTCGCCGAGAACTTGGAACAGGAGCGGCAATCCGAGTTGGAAATCCGCATCGACCTCGGTGCCGCGGTTGAGCGCCTTCGAGTTGAAGTTGAGCGGGCCAAGACACTTCGGTTGCAAGTTGCCGAGACCAAGGTTGCTATTGAAAAAGCTAAGGTTGCAGCGGCCGCCCAACGAGTCAAGCTGGAATCCGCCGAGCGCGTTCTTACCGCACTGCCTTTGCTGATGGATGCCGTTGCACTGAGCGCAAGTCAGGCCAAACTGCAGTTGCACACTCTCGAGAGTCAGCGCGCAAATCAGAACTCTGAGCTCGTGAAGTTGCGCGGTGACACCGCCGAAGTGCAGATGAGCCTAGCCGCGATAACCCAGAGCGTTCACGATATCGAACTTTCCAATCATGAGAAGCGGCTAAACCTAGCCAATCTGGTTTCTCGGGCATACGAAGAACTCGCGCTGACCCAGGAGGTTCTGCTAGCCGAATACGGGCCAGAGATTCCAGTTGCCGATGATGCCAACGAGGGGTCGACCAAGCCGTTCGTTCGTGAGGAACAGGTGAAGCGGCTAAGGGAAGCCGAAAAAACTTTCGAGAAACTCGGCCGAGTGAACCCATTGGCGCTCGAGGAGTTTGCGGCCCTTGAGCAGCGTCACAAGTTTCTGACCGAACAACTCACCGACCTGACGCAGACGCGAAAAGACCTGCTTCACATCATTCAAGAGCTCGACGTCAAGATGCAGACCATATTCGCGGATGCCTTCGAAGACACCAAGCGCGCTTTCGAGCAGGTTTTCCCAGTGCTTTTCCCTGGTGGAAGCGGAGCCATCTTCCTAACCAATCCCGAGGATTTGCTGACCACCGGTATCGAAGTAAACGTCAAGCCCGCCGGAAAACGCATTGAGCGCTTGTCGCTGCTATCGGGTGGTGAGCGATCGCTAGCCGCCGTCGCTTTGCTGATTGCGATCTTCAAGGCTCGCCCTTCGCCTTTCTATGTGATGGACGAGGTGGAAGCGGCCCTTGACGACGCCAACCTAGGTCGCCTACTTCAGATTTTTCAGGATCTCAGAACCAGTTCTCAGTTGATTATCATCACGCACCAGAAGCGCACCATGGAGATTGCCGATGCGCTCTATGGTGTTTCAATGCGTCAGGATGGTATCGCTGCAGTTGTTGGGCAACGCCTCTTCGAAAAGGAGTAATCGATGGCCGGATTGCTGTTCTGGAAGAAAAAACAACCGAGCGAGGTTGCAGCCGGCTCGCTCGATTCGAAATCTGGCACCTCAAGCGAATCGACTGCAAGCCAGAGCTCGGTCAAATCAGCGGGGGATGTTGGTTTGGCGCGGGGCGACTCCGAGGCTGTTCAGCTTCCACGTCGAAATCTGTCAAGGGGCGTTCGTTCGCTTT
>CAZLWT010000100.1:0-5929 GCA_964563325.1 uncultured Rhodoluna sp.
GCGGCATACTCTGGGTGGTAATAAACCGTTGGGTTGGAATCCAAAAACGCGTAGTCGCCAACGACGGGTGGCTCTCCCTCGAAAACCACTGTTGTCAGCGAGGTAGCGCCAGAGAACGCTTCCACGCCGACACTCGATATGCTGGCCGGAACAACGACCGAGGCCAGGTCTGTGGCATCGGCTAGGGCAGATTTGGCGATCGAGCTGACAGCCAGCCTAGAACCCGAAACATCGACATTTGATTCGATGGATAAGTCGTAGGGCAACTCGGTTGTGTAGCCGGTCACTTGTGCGGTTCCGGATCCGTCGGCCGAATAGATCACGCCGTTGATAGTGGTTTGAACCGCCGCACTCGCCGGCAACGGAGCCAAGACAAGACTCGCGACGGCAACTGCCAGCGTCAAGCCAAGGTTGAAAAGCCTTAGTTTTAGCGATTCCACCTTATTCACCGTTTCTTTCCGTTTGACGTAGTCGAGGTCGCGGCTTTATCAGTTTTGAGCGTGAATTTCTCAATAGCGGTGCGAGTCGTGTCGCCGAAACCGTCTACTTTAACCAAAACCGTCACCTCGACAAGGCCGCTCTTCGATGGCGAGAAAGTTGCACCCTTTCCCGTTTGAGCTTTTCCGTCGAGTGTCCACGAATAACTGAATTTGGCATCCTTAAACTTGCACCACGGCTTTGAGGCAGTCAAGCCGCCTTTCGAGTAAGTCAGTTCAGTGTCTAAAAGTTGCTTCTCGTTTAACTGCCTCTGACCGACTTTCTTTCCTTTTTTACCGACGATCACGGTCTCGGTTAGGTAGCCATCCTTGCTGCCGGTGACTTCAACCCAGACCACGCTCCCTGCATCCTTTTTCAGGAGCTTGTAGAACCGAGTGTTTCCGTCATTTTGGATTTCATGGTTGTCGCGATGCCACTGGAAGGTGAAGTCAACTCCGTCGGTCCAAGCACTGGTGTCGGCTGCGAGGTCTTCACCAACGAAGCGGTCTCCGTCAATATTGGTACCGTGCTCCAACTCCTTCAGAACAATAACTTTTTCGGTCGCTGCGCTCGTGTACTTGACACTTTCGAATTCCCTAACTGAACTGTAGATCCGAACCGAAATTTTGCAACCAAGATCGCTATTGCTTACCTCGTAGTTTGCCTTGGTTGCACCTGTTATCTCGACACCGTCGCGCAGCCACTGCCAAGCCCGCTCCAATGCAGCGTCCCACTTGCGTTCGGCTCGGGCTTGTAAGACAGCCCCCACGGCCGCCTGCCCGGCAATAGAGGCTGGTGAGCTTTCAAGTTCTGTGGCAATAACGGCCGGTGAGGGTTGAGAGGTGATCTCAAACGCGTTGTAGCCGGGCATGAACGCGGTGACTCGAGCGGTAATGACAGCACCAACATCGAGATCGGTCAGCTTGTAAGTTTGACCCGACTGACCGGTGGATTCCCCGTTTCGCAACCAGACGATAGTCGACTCAAACTTGTTATCCCAGCCTCCAACAGAAATCGGAAAGCGCAGTTGCGAATACACAGCCCAACACGATTTCTCGTTGACGGCTCCAAGACAGCGCAGGTACGATTTTTGCGGCAGAACCGCCGTGCGGAGTGCCACAAACTGGGTTTGTACACTGGTTCGAGATGTCGATTGGTAAACCTTTTTCGAACCCGTCACGGTGACCGACATCTTTTTGCCAGCATCGTCAACGGCCAGAAGATAACTGGCAGAAGTAGCACCATCGATGGTCACACCATCGCGTTTCCAGACATAGGAAAGCGCAACGCCAGAATCCCAAACGCCAGGATTCGCAGTCAATGTCTCACCAAAAATTGCACTGCCGCTAATGGTTGGGGTTGGGGTCAAAGTAAGCGTTCCGGCCGCCACCGGCAAGGTTGCTGAGCTTGTCTTTGTCAAACTATCGAAACCGGGCTTGCTGGCGGTGACCGTCACGGTTAGCAGTGCGTTGAGGTCATCCGCGGTCATAACATAGCTTGCCGAGGTGGCCCCGGCGATTTCATTACCGTTTCTTAACCATCGGTACTCAAAGCTCACACCAGAATCCCAAACACCAAGGTCCGCAGTTATAGTTTCACCAACCGCGACCGTGCCGGCGATTACTGGAGTGGGCGTCAAAGTCAGTGGTGCACTAAAAGCGACCGCGTTCAGCCCCAGCCAGGTTGGTGTGGTGAATCCGTCAGCCACAACATCAGACCCAAAACGAGAGTAAAAGTAAACCGTTGGGTTTTCACCCTCAAAGGCTCGTGAAACTATTGATGGTGCAGCTCCCCTAAAGTTGACCGACGTCAACGAGCTTGCCCAGTAGAAGGCGTAATCAGCAATCTCGGTCACCGAACTAGGAATGGTGATAGACGTTATTCCGGTGTAGGCGAAAGCCATGCTGCCGATACTCTTCAGCGATTCCGGCAGTGTCACACTACCAAGGGAATTGTTTGCGAAAAAGGAGTAATCGCCAATACTAGTCACCGAATCTGGAATGGTAAGCGAGACAATCGGGCCGTAATAAAAGGCGTATGCCGCAATGCTCGTGACTGCGTAATCAAGGTCATCAATGGTCACCGAAGACGCGATGGATACGGTTGTTGGCATCTCACCGGTGTAGCCGTAAACGTAGGCCGCCCCGTCGCCATCCAACTTATAGATAACACCTTGCAGTGTCACACTGGTTTGTGCGGCGACAGCGGGGAAAGGTTCGGTGGTCATCGAAACGCTTCTGAACCCGGTTTTGTTTCCAGATACGGTAGCGGTAATGATTGCCGCAAGGTCCGCCTTAGTCAAAAGGTAAGTGGCTGAGGTTGCCCCCGTTATGGCAACACCGTCACGCTTCCAAACGTAAGAAAGTGTGACGCCCTCATCCCAGTTTCCGGCATAGAGCCTCAGGGTCTCGCCAACCATCGAGGTACCGCCTAGGAAAGGTGTCGGCGTAAGGCTCATCGATGCGAGGTTGACTACCTTGGGGTCGCTGCTAACTGAGACGCTGGAGAAACCGGTTTTACTTCCGGTCACGGTCACCGTTATTGATGCTTCAAGGTCTGCCGAGGTCAAAAGATAGGTGGCTGACGTTGCCGCCATAATGGCAACACCATTTCGATTCCAAGCGTAGGCGAAACTGACGCCGTCGTTCCAGGTTCCAACGTTTGCGGTAAGGGTTTGCCCAACCTCTGCGACGCCGCTAAGAGTTGGCTTTGGCGTCAGCGCTAGTGGGTCGCTCATGGATACCGTCGTCAGCCCTTGCCACGTGGGCGAGCTGAAACCACCGGAGACCACCGCGGAGCCATATTTGGCGTAGTGATAAATCTTTGGTGTCGCCCTGTAGAAAGTTTTAGCGGTAACGGTAGGGGCGCGACCTTTGAAGATTACGGACTTTAGGGCGGTGTTAGATTGGCCGTCACTAAATACATACGACCCCAAGGCGGTCACTCCGCTGCCGATGGTGACCGAAGCCAAAGATCTGTCGTCTGAGAAAGTGGAATCGTAAAGCCTTGTCACCGAATCAGGAACCACCACGGAGGTAAGGCCAACACCTTGAAATGCGCTCGCCCCGATGCGGGTGACTGAGTCGGGGATAGTTACCGACTTCAGATTCTGATTGTAGGAGAAAGCGCTATCGCCGATGGAAGTTACAGAACTGGGAATTACCACTGAAGCCAAGTTGGTCTGTGAAAAAACCTGATCTCCGATTAAGGTAAGCCTGTTTGGGATGTTCACTGTGGCAAGCGCTTTTGCTTGATAAAACGCACCCAGAGCAATGCTGGTAACCGAATCGGGAATCGAAACCGATACTAACTTGGGAGCGTTGTAGAACGCGTAGCCTGAGATGCTGGTGACAGAGTCTGGGATGGTCACCGAAACGAGAGCGCTAGCAGCCATGAACGCCTGAGAACCAATCCCGGTCACGGAATAAGTTTCTGCGCCAATGACCACAGATGATTCGATGGTCAAGTTAGCGGGAAGATCGCTCGTAAAGCCGGAAGCGTAGGCGGTTCCGTCCGAACCGGAAGTGTAGACAACGCCGTTCACCGTCGCCGTGGCCGCGGCTGCCGGAGACTCCCCGAGGGTGATTGACCCAACCAAAACGGCTAGCGCCAAAAGAATCCTCGAAGTGCGTTGCACTGCGTTGCCTGAGTTCACGTGCGGGCTCCTGAACACAAAAATGGAAATGTATTCTATAAACTTAGTGCTGGGCCCTTAAAGAAGCAAGTTGGAATCTAATGCTCGCGGAGGGCTATCAGGCCTCGGCCGCATCGTTTCCGAGGCGCTTTACAAAACCGAATGCGGTGATTGCAATTACGGTCGAGATAGCGCCGCCAATGAAAAATGGTAGGCGCAGGCCGAAGCCGGCAATGGCACCACCAATGACTGAACCGATTGGCATCATGCCCCAAACCAACGTGCGCCTCGCACCGTGAATTCGCCCGAACAGGTGGTTCGGAATCAGGCCGTGGTAGCAAGACATCAGAAGAAGGTTCCAAGAGCTGTTGAGCATTCCGCTAAAAAAGAAAAACACCATGAGCACGAATACGTTGGGGGCAAACCCGGCCGCTAGATTGAAGGCGCACATACCGACGATTGCAACGGCCATGACGGTGCCACGACCGAAGCGGGTCGAAGCCTTAGGGGCATAGATGCCACCAATGATTGAGCCGATTGCCATCGTGAGCATGACAAAGCCAAAGAAGGCGCTCGGTACTTTCAGCTCGTTGAGCAAAAAGAGAACCATGGTCGACGTTGCAAGTGCAAAGCAAGCGCCAATCGCGGCAGTCGTTATCACCAGGCGCATCAAAACCTTGTCTTGCCAAAGGTAATTGAGCCCAAAGCGGATGTCCTGCCAAAAACCGGTTCGTTCAACCTCGGTCGCCGAAGCCACATCCATCGGCTTCTTCAAAGTCTGGGCGAAACTCTTTGGCACAAGCAGCACCAGCACCATGGCAACTAAAAACCCGAGCGAGTTGAATAGGAACGGCAGCACAATAGCAACCGCGTAGAGCAACCCACCGATTGGTGCGCCGGTGAACTCACCGACCACCACCTCAGATATTTGCAATCTGGCGTTGCCACGCTCGAGCTGCTTTGGGCCGAGCACCTGCGGAATCATCGATTGACCGGTGGTGTCATAAATCACCTCGCAGATGCCAAGGCAAAAGGCGGCCAGATAGAGACCCCAAATATTGAGCGTGCCGAGCGAAATGGTCAGCGCAACCGTGCCCGTGATCAAGAACCTGGCTGCGTTTGCAAAGGCCAAGGCAAGTCGGCGATCAACCCGGTCGACTAACCCGCCAACCGGAATGGCGAAGAGCAGCCAGGGCAACATGACCAATGCGCCAAGGCCAGAAATCAGGAGAGGGTCTTGGGTTAGCCGGGTAGCCAAAAGCGGTGCCGCCGAGCGAAGCAGCCCGTCGGCCAAGTTGCTCATCAGGCTTGCCGACCAAAGTTTGTTGAAGGCCGGGCTCAACTTGTCAGGTTTTTCCCGTTTGTTTACCGACGCGATTGCCACACTGCTCCAAACACCTCGGGATTCCATTTGCCTTGAAAATCCTACGTCACCCCGGTCAAACAAAAGACCTCACCGTTTCGGGCGAGGTCTTTTGAAAAACTAGCGAGTGTTACTCGGTTGGCTTCTTTGCGGCTGGCTTAGCTGCAGGCTTAGCAGCGGCAGGCTTAGCCGCGGCTGGCTTAGCTGCAGGCTTAGCAGCGGCAGGCTTAGCAGCGGCAGGCTTAGCCGCGGCTGGCTTAGCAGTTGCAGGCTTCGCAGTTGCAGGCTTTGCAGCGACTGCCTTGGTGACGGTCTTGGCGGCAGTCTTGGTTGCTGACTGGGTCGCCTTGCTGGCGGTCTTGACGCCGGTGGTGACTGTCTTTTCGGCGGTCTTCACGGTCTTGGTGACAGCCTTTTCAGCAGTCTTGACGCCGGTGGCAACCTTCTTCTCGGCT
>CAZLWT010000101.1:0-5912 GCA_964563325.1 uncultured Rhodoluna sp.
ATTGGTCGCAAGATTTGGTCGCTACTTCGTGATTCAGTGGGGTTCTTGGGTTGGCGCCTGTGGCCTGACCATCGTGGCCCTAACTACTAACACGGCCCTTGCGCTTCTCGGCTGGGCCATTCTCGGCGCGGGCGTTTCATCCATAGTTCCTCAGCTCTTTGCCGCTTCGGCCGAGGTTGGCGAGCCCAGCCATTCCGGCCGCAACATGGCAAAGGTTGTCGGATTAACCTACGCTGGAATCCTTGCGGGCCCGGCGATCATCGGTTGGCTTACCAACTGGATGACACTTAGTTTTGCCCTGGGTATCGGCGCGGTGCTTTGCTGCCTCGTTGCGCTTCGGGTGCCCGATCTAAAAAAGAGAGTCGAAAAACGATGACCAAACTATTTTCACCCATCACCGTGGGTTCGCTAGAGGTACGAAACCGCATCTGGATTGCCCCGATGTGCATGTACTCCTGCGAAAATCGCGATGGTGTGCCGACCGATTTCCATCTTGCTCACCTTGGGGCAAGGGCACTCGGTGGAGCCGGTTTGATTGTGGTCGAAGCCACCGCCGTCGAGGCCATTGGTCGCATCACCCCTTGGGACACCGGAATTTGGAACGACGAGCAGGTGGCCGGATGGAAGCGAGTCACCGCGCTGATTCACACTACGGGCGCTAAGGTCGCCATCCAACTTGCCCATGCCGGTCGCAAGGCAAGCACTCATCGAGGCTGGTCGGGCGATGGTTCAATCCCGGTTGCCGAAGGCGGATGGCAGAGCGTTTCATCAACTTCAGAAGCCTTCGATGGATACGCGGCACCGCGTGAACTTAGCACCACCGAAGTGCAGCAGTTGCCCGCCCTGTTTGCCGCGGCCGCAACGCGCTCGATTGAGGCGGGTTTCGACGCGGTTCAGTTGCACGCCGCCCACGGTTATTTACTTCACGAGTTCTTGTCACCGTTGAGCAACCAGCGCCAGGACGAATTTTGTGGCAGCCTGGAAAATCGGGCCCGTTTGCTTCTGGACACCGTTCGTGCGGTTCGCGCCGTTCTTCCAGCCGGCATGCCGTTGATGGTTCGTTTCTCGGGCACCGACTATGTCGATGGTGGTTGGGATATCGATTCGACCGCTCAGGTTGCCAAGTGGTGTGAGGTCGAAGGCGCCGACATGTTTGATATTTCTAGCGGTGGGCTGGTGGTTGGCGCCAAGATTCCTCTGGGCCCGGGCTATCAGGTGCCGTTGGCCGAATACGTGGCCGAAAGAGTTGGCGAACCGGTCAGCGCCGTGGGGCAAATCTCCGAAGGCCTCCAGGCCGAGCAGATTCTGCAGGCGGGTGAAGTTTCGGTCATCATGATCGGAAGGGCTAGCCTGCGCGACCCAAACTGGCCGATTCGTATTGCCAGCGAGCTTGGCGTGGATATTGACTACCTTCCGAACCAGTACAGCCGAGCCGGCTGGTAAATCGCCTCAGTCGCGACGAGTGGCGTCTTGAACTTCGCCGACCAACTCTTCAAGGATGTCCTCCAGGAAGAGCAATCCCGTCACAACTCCCTGGGCGTCAAAGGTCTTGGTCATGTGCGCCTGGGTGCGGCGCATGCTGGCCAGCGCCGCCTCAATTTCCATTGAGGCCGGAAGTGAAATTAGATTTCTGATTCGTTTGGTTGGAACCGGGTCTTCGCTCAACGGCAGGTCAATCACGTCTTTAAGATGCAGATAGCCAACGAGTTCACCGTCGTCACCGCGCACCGGATATCTAGAGAAGCCGTATTTAGCGACCGCCTGTTCGATTTCTCTTGGCGAAACGCTCTGATCAAAAACAACCAAATCTTTGAGCGGCACGGCAACATCCGAAACTTTCTTTTCGGTGAACTCGAAAGTGTTTGAGAGTGCGCCGCTCGTGTCGAGCAAGACTCCCTCGCGAGTTGAGTGCTCGACAATGTCTTCGACCTGATCGAGCGTGTAGGCGGTGTTGGCTTCATTTTTTGGTTTTACCCGAACCAACCAGAGCACACCGTTTGCCATGGCGTTTAGCGAAACCACTACCGGCTTGAAGGCGATGGCCAAGCCAAATAGCAGCGGGACCAAAACCAATGCTGCTCTTTCCGGAATCGCGAAGGATATGTTCTTTGGAACCATCTCGCCCAATAACACGTGCAGGAAGGTGACGATGGTGAGGGTCAGACCGAATGAGACCGCCGAGATAACCTCCGCATCCCAACCGAGGGCTTCAAGCGGGGCCTCGAGCAAAAGGTGAATGCTTGGCTCGGCGATCAACAAAATCAGCAGGGAACAAACCGTGACCCCGATTTGGGTGGTCGCCAGCATGAGCGAAACCTTTTCCATCGCCCGCAAAGTTAGTTTTGCGGGCTTGCTTCCCGCCTCGGCTCGAGGCTCAATTTGTGCTCGTCGAGCCGAAATCAACGCGAACTCGGCTGCCACGAAAAAGGCATTCCCAAGTAACAAAACCAAAAGCCAAAGCAGACCCGATGCAATCTCATTCATTGTTTTCAACCGCCGAACCATTAGTAGGCAAAACCGGAGTAAATCGAATGCGATCGACTCGACGGCCGTCCATTCGTTCAACTCGCAAGACGCCATCCTCGACCGAAACCTCGTCACCGACCGCCGGTATGCGACCAAGTTGACTCATCAGGAAGCCGGCGGCTGTTTCATAGGCGCCATTATTTGGCACCTTGATTGCCATCTCCAAAAGCTCATCTGGGCGCATCATGCCGGGGAACAAAACGCTGTCGTTTCCACCAGCCAAAACTCCCAATTTTTGACGATCGTGTTCGTCGACCAGCTCACCAACCAGCTCTTCAATCAAATCCTCGAGGGTTGCAAGCCCCGCCGTTCCGCCGTATTCATCGACGACTATTGCCAGCTGCAGCCCCTTCGACCGCAGATCGACCATCAGGGTTTCCAAGCTCATGGTTTCGGGAACCCGTTCGGCTTCCACCATGATCGCTGTCACCGGAACCTCTGAGCGCTTTTCGCGGGGAACCGCGGCCGCCTGCTTAACGTGAACCATCCCCACCACATCGTCACTCGAACCATCGATCACTGGGAATCGAGAATGACCGGTTTTGATGCAGGCCGCGATCACACTTGCCACGCTCTCGTCACGGTCAATGGCCACCATGCGTGGCCGTGGTGTCATGATGTCGGCCGCAACAAGCTGACTAAGACTCAGCGTCTTGGTCAAAAGCGTTGCCGTCTGAGCATTTAGCGCACCCAGGCTTGCCGAGCGCCTCACCAATGAAGCCAATTCCTCGGCCGTGCGACTTGAACTTAGCTCTTCCTTGGGTTCGATACCAAACAATCGAACAATCGAGTTGCCACTGACGTTCAGCACCTTAATGGCCCAACCGAAGGTCCAGGTGAAGGCCAGTTGCACCGGCACCACAAAACGATTCACCTGAACCGGTATGGAAAGTGCCAGTTTCTTTGGAACAAGTTCACCGATCAGGGTGGAAAAAAGGGTGGCCAGAAACATGGTGCTTGCCACCGAGAAACCAACCGCCACCTCGCCCTGCAAACCGATCGAGACAAAAGCAGGTAGTAAGAGCTTTGACAGTGCCGGTTCGGCTATAAATCCAGTGAGCATCGTGGTCAAGGTGATGCCCAACTGAGCCCCCGATAGGTGCGTGCTGGTTCGTCTCAGCGCCCTAATCGAGTTGCTCAGACCACGCTCGCCGCGCTCGCGTCTAGCCTCTAGGTCGTTTCTTTCCAGATTGAGCATCGAGAACTCGCTGGCCACGAATAGCCCAGTGCCGATGGTGAGCAAAACACCCACTCCAAGCATCACAAGTTCAGTCATCGGCGTCCTGAGAGGCGATAACTATGGTCAGATTTGGCGCCATCCATTATGAATAACAGCATACTCAACGATTATTTCTGGCAAATGTCTTAATCTGTCGGCACGGGGCTCGCTCTGGCGGCTCAAGGGGTAGTCTTAATGAGGTTTATTTAACGCAAACGGCAGTAAGAGGTGGTCTCTTGTCAAGCGAGAACTCGCAGCAAGATCAGTCCGGAGCATACGGCGCTAACGAGTGGTTAGTCGATGAGATGTATGCGCAATATTTGGTGAATCCTGATTCCGTGGATAAGGCCTGGTGGCCAATCCTAGAGAACTACCACCCTCAAAAACCGGCGGTCACCGCCGAAGGCGCTGCTGCGACGGCCGCTACCCCGGTTGCCAGCCCAGCTGCGAGCGTCCTGCCGACCGAAGTGTCGACGGCAACCGCCTCGATTCCGATCATCGCCAAAACCACGCGGGTTGAACCGAAGCCCCAGCCGATTCCGGCTCAAGCGCCAGTGACCACATCCATCGTGACTTTGCCAGAAACCCCCGAGGAAGCCGCCGACGAGGTCAGCGTTCTAAAGGGAATGGCCAAAACTCTGGCAGCCAACATGGATTCTTCGCTGACCATACCAACCGCCACCAGCGTTCGGGCGATTCCTGCCAAGTTGCTTATCGATAACCGCATCGTCATCAACTCGCATCTGAATCGCACCCGCGGTGGCAAGGTTTCGTTCACCCACCTCATTGGTTTCGCAATCATTCGCGCAATCAAAGAGTTTCCGAGCCAAAACGTTTACTACACAGAATCGGAAGGCAAGCCAGCGGTTGTGGCACCCGCACACGTCAACTTTGGGCTTGCGATTGACATTCCAAAGCCGGATGGCTCGCGCGCGCTTCTGGTTCCAAACATCAAACGTGCCCAGCGGCTGAACTTCGCTGAATATCTGGTCGCCTATGAAGATGTTGTCAAACGTGCCCGCGACAACAAGCTAACCGCTGCCGATTTTGCCGGCACCACCATTTCGCTGACCAACCCCGGTGGCATTGGAACCGTTCACTCGGTGCCTCGGCTAACCAAGGGACAGGGTTCCATCATCGGCGCCGGAGCGCTCGAGTACCCGGCCGAGTTCCAAGGCATGTCAGAGTCTCATCTGGCAAAGCTTGGAATCAGCAAGATTATTACTCTCACCTCCACCTATGACCACCGAGTCATTCAGGGTGCCGGTTCGGGCGAGTTCCTGAAAAAGATTCACGAGTTGCTTCTTGGCGCGCGTGGTTTCTATGACGAAATTTTCGCCGACCTGAGAATTCCATACGAACCGGTCCGCTGGGTATCTGATTTTGAGTCGGATGAATCTGACGACCGCAGCAAGTCCGCTCGCATTCAAGAACTCATTAACTCCTATCGAGTTCGCGGTCACCTGATGGCCGATGTTGACCCGCTTGAATACCAGCAGCGCAGTCACCCAGACTTGGATGTTTTGAATCACGGCTTGAGCCTTTGGGATCTAGACCGCACGTTCAAGACCGGTGGCTTCGGAGGCAAGCCAAAGGCGGCCTTCAGAGACATCCTCAAGATTTTGCGTGACAGCTATTGCCGCACCGTTGGCATTGAATACATGCACATTCAGGATCCGGAACAGCGCCTTTGGTTGCAAGAGAAAATCGAGCGACCATACGCCAAACCGACTCATGACGAGCAACTCAGAATCCTAGGCAAACTGAATGAATCTGAGGCATTCGAAACCTTCCTGCAAACCAAGTTTGTCGGGCAGAAGCGATTCAGCCTAGAAGGTGGCGAATCAACGATTGCCGCACTCGACGAGATTCTGCAGTCAGCAGCAAATGCCCAACTTGAAGAGGTGGCCATCGGAATGGCTCACCGTGGACGCCTAAATGTTCTTACGAACATCGCCGGTAAGACCTATGGTCAGGTGTTCCGCGAGTTCGAGGGCAACACCGACACTAAAACGGTTCAGGGTTCGGGTGACGTAAAGTACCACCTCGGAACCGAAGGCACTTACACCAGCATCGAGGGTAACAGCGTAAAAGTTTCGCTTGCGGCCAACCCTTCTCACCTGGAAGCGGTGAACCCGGTGCTCGAGGGAATCGTTCGGGCCAAGCT
>CAZLWT010000102.1:0-5860 GCA_964563325.1 uncultured Rhodoluna sp.
CTTTGTGGGGCATCCACCTGCCAGCCAATCATCGGAAACTCACCGGTTTATTGGGATGGGTCGCATTTGACACATAGCTTTGCCGCCGATTTGGCCGTTTTATTCAGAGCATTTCTGATTTACAAGGGGATTCTATAAAATAAAGTTAGCTAGGGGGTGCTTGCAACTCGAAATCTAGTTACCTGTCCAGGAAAGGCCAGTTGAAGAACCGACCTGAAATTGACGGACTCAGAGCCCTTGCGGTTTTTCTGGTCGTCTTCGCGCACGTTGGCGCCGGTCGTTTCTCTGGCGGTTTCATTGGCGTTGACATTTTCTTCGTAATTTCTGGCTTTCTGATTACCTCCTTGATTACTCGCGAGTATCTTGACAACGCTTCAGCGGGTCGAGGCTGGCTAAGTCTGCGAGCCTTCTATTTTCGTCGCGCTAAGCGCATTCTGCCCATGTCTATTTTGGTTTTGGCCACGACCGTCGGGTTTGCGACCCTGTTTCTGAATCCCATCAGGGCAACATCCATCGCCATTGATGGTTTTTGGGCGACGCTGTTTCTGGCCAACTATCGCCTGATTCAAACCTCCACCGATTATGCGGCCGCGGCGTTTTCGGCTTCACCCCTGCAACATTATTGGTCGCTGGCGGTCGAAGAGCAGTTCTACTTTGTTCTGCCGGCGCTCCTAATCTTGGCTGGGCTGCTGCTTTCGCTTGTTGGCAAGCCTTTGCTTTGGTTAAGCACCGTGCGATGGATACTGGCCTTTGTGACCGTTGGTTCACTGGCATACTCGGTTTTGCTAACCATGCAGGCACCGCAGGTTGCCTACTTCTCTTCAACCACCAGGGCATATGAGCTCGGGATTGGCGCACTGTTGGCGGTTTGGACCATCAGGTCAAAACGGGCCCTAAGTTCCAACTGGCAACACGCACTTGCGCTCACTGGACTGGGCATGATTGCCGTCTCGGTTCGCTGGTTCACCGAAAACGGGGCTTTCCCTGGTTATCTTGCGCTGTTGCCGACGCTTGGCACAGCACTTTTCATCTTTGCAAACCAATCCGATCACGCAACAAATATGTTTGGTGCGGTTTTCGCATGGCGCCCAATCGTTTTCTTGGGGAAAATCTCTTATCCGATCTACCTTTGGCACTGGCCAATAATCGTGTTGCTGCCGCAGTTGCTTCCAGATTTCGCGGCTTGGCGTTTTTATAAGTACGCGGTTGTGCTGCTTTCGGTCGCGCTTGCGGTTGGCTCGTACTACCTGATTGAAACACCGTTCCGTAGTCTGGCTGTTCCAGCTATATTCAAGAAGCCGGCTCGTTTCACCCTGCGCGGTGCCGCCGCGGTCACCGTCTCATTGGTGCTTTTCACGGGCTCAGTGGCAACGGCTTCGCAGTTGAGCCCGGCCGTGTCAAAGGGGCCAAGCGTGGTGTCGGTTCAACCGAGCACCCTTTCCGGTAAAAGTTCTGAGAAGAAGCTCCTGGCAAAACTGCATACCCAGGTTCTAGCCGGTCTGGCGCTAACCTCGGTTCCAACCGGATTGAATCCCAAGCTCAGCGAACTTGAAGCCCAAAGAGGGGTTCAGTGGGAATCCTGCATCAAACCCGTTGGCAATAAACCAACCTGTGATTTTGGAAACCCTAAAGCCAAGCACACCGCGGTTATCCTAGGCGATTCGTATGCTCTGGCCGCCTACCCGATGATAATTAACGCCCTAGATCTTAAGTCCTGGCATATCATCGGATTGAATCGTGGGGAATGCATGGTGGCTGACGTGCAACCTTGGCCAAGACCCGGTACGGCCTTTGACAACGAATGTGTGAAGTACCGCAAATGGTCCTTCACTTATTTGGCGAAGCTGAAACCAAATCTGGTCGTTATGGCGGATCAGCCTTACCACTCGATAGCCGAGAATGGTCTGGAATCTACCGTGAACAAGCGTCAGGTTTGGTATGACGGAATGAAACGCTCGCTGCTTCAACTCAAAAAGGTTGCGACTAAGTTGGTGTATTTTGGTTTCCCGATGCCTGCAACGGGCTTGACCGAATGTGTCGGGTCGGATGGGGTCTTATCAAAGGATTGCTTTGGCACACCTGAGACCTATAAATCAATGTATGACAAGCAACGACTTGTAACCGCTACCTTCGCTGTTCCGTACATTGACCCGACCCTGTGGCTTTGTTCAGAGGGGTTCTGCCCCCCAATCATCGACAACACCCCGGTTTACTGGGATGGCTCACACCTGAGCGTTCCATTCTCAGCAAAACTGGCTCCGATTTTTCGGGCCTACCTGCAGGCGCACGGTTTAATTTAGTCAGATTTGCCGGTTTTCAAAGAGGGTTTTGAAGATAGGATTCTGCTTATGTATTTTCAAAATCTCAACTGGTTAGCCATTTTTGTTGCCTCGATGGTCTCGTTTATTTCGGGTGCCATTTGGTTTGGACCCAAGACTTTTTACCCGGTGTGGTGGAAGGCCCTTGGAAAAGAGCCGGCTCAGAACCCGGGTGGCTCAAGTTCAATGATTACCGTCTTCGTGTCGACCTATTTGGCGCAACTTATGCAGGTGACCACGCTGGCGGCCATCATCGCCGCCTTCCGTGTTTCAATCTCGGGTTTTGGCAGCCTTGACGGTTTGGCAATCGGTTTGCTGGTTGGCTTCGGAATCGGGGCCGCCGGATCGCTTTCCCATCGGCTTTTTGGAGGTCAGGGTTTCAAGGTTTGGCTGATCGAAATCTCAAACGATGTGCTGAACCTTGGTTTGGCCGGCTTGATTCTGGCGAGCTGGGTCTAAACCTCGCGCCGGCGACGATCCACTAGAAGCAAACAACTCGCCGCGGCCAAAATACAAAGTACCGCTGCTGTCACCCACGCCGTCGTATAAGCGCCCTGGGTGTCTCTGATCCAGCCGGCCCAGGCTGACGCGATAGCCGCTCCAAGCATGTGCGCGGCAAAGACCCAGCCGTAAATCACGGGTGAGACATCTAGACCAAAATGTTTGCGACAAAGTTCAATGGTTGGGGGAACGGTCGCAATCCAGTCGAGACCGTAAAAAATGATGAAGAAAAATAGGGGAGGCTCAACGCTTGGACCTAGAACAAATGGCACTGTGAAAAGCGCCAGGCCCCTCAGCCCGTAATAAAAGATGAGCAGCACCGCGGAGTCGACTTTATCGGTCAGCCATCCAGATGCGATTGTGCCGACAAAATCGAAGATGCCAACCACAGCCAATAAACCAGCCGCCAACGTCGTCGGCATTCCGTGGTCATGGGCCGCCGGTATGAAATGAGCACCTATTAGACCGTTTGTGGTCCAACCGCAAACAAAGAAGGTTCCGGCCAAAACCCAAAAAGCTCGAGTTTTTGTTGCCTTTGCCAGCGCACTAAAACTGGCCGAAAAGGTTCTGGGGGCAGGCTTGGATGCCAATTCTTGGGCTCCGCCATAGGGTTTCAGCCCAACTTCGGCGGGGGTGTTTTTGAATGTCAGAGCAAAAATCGGAATGACCAAAACCGCGAAACAAAAAACCACGATCGTTGCCGCTCGCCAGCCATACTTTTGCACCAAGTCGGCAACTCCGGGCAAGAAAATCAACTGACCGGTGGCGAAGGCTGCCGAGAAAATGCCAGTTATTAGACCACGACGTTTGCTGAACCATTGGTTAGCCACCGAGGCGGCAAACACCAGAGCGATTGAACCGGTGCCGACTCCGACCAATATTCCCCAATAGAAATAGAGCTGCCAAGCTTCGGTTAGCAGCGCAGTCAGCCCAGTTCCCAGGGCAATCAAACCAAGCGCAATCAGGGCAACTCGCTTTGCGCCAAACTTGGCCATGAAAACCGCGGCCAGCGGGGCGGTGAAACCATAAACCAAGATATTTAAACCGGCGGCGCCCGAAGTGAGGGAGCGATTCCAGCCGAATTCCATTTCGAGGGGCATGAACATAACGGAGGTTGTCGATCTAAAAGCGGCCGCGCAAATGAGCGTCAAAAACGTGGCGGCGGCGACAACCCAGGCGCGATGCACGCGTATCCAAGTAAATTTCATTCGATTTATGCTTTGGTGCGTTTACTTCGAAAGGGCACGAACGGCGGTGCCAAGCCCGCGAATCACCAAGTTCAGCTCATCGGGGGTGGTCTGGTGCCCAAAGCTGAAGCGCACAGCGGTTTGAGCAACCTCTGCCTTGACACCAATGGCCGTCAAAACATGTGAGGGTGCGTCGTTTCCGGCGGCGCAGGCCGAACCGCTTGAACAGATTATGCCCTGCTTTTCAAGTTCGAGCAGCATGGCCTCGCCGCTGAAGTTAGCGAAGGTAAAGGACGCGAGGTTCGGCAGGCGTTGGGCGCGGTGGCCGGTATAGGTTGATGATGGAACAGTCTCGAGAACCGCAAAAACAAAGCCATCGCGCATCGATGAAACGTCACGCAGGTGCTGACGTTGGTTCAGCGAGCCCGGCTGGTACAAGGCTTCCAATGCGGTTGCGAGGGCAACGGCGAACGCAACATTTTCGGTTCCGGAACGTCGACCGAATTCCTGGCCGCCGCCGTGAATCAATGGTTCAACAGCGAAGCGACCTCGAACATAAAGGGCTCCCACGCCCTTTGGTGCGCCAAATTTGTGACCCGATATTGAAAGTGCATCAACACCGAGGGCTGGAATCGAAATGTCAAGCCAACCGACGGCTTGCACCGCGTCACAGTGAACCAGGGCGCCTCGCTCATGAGCTAGTTTTGACACCTCGAAAATCGGGTGAATGGTGCCAATCTCGTTGTTGGCAAGCATCAGCGACACCAAGGTTGTGTCATCGCGCAACGCTGCAGCAAGTTCACTCATGTCAATCATTCCGGTTGAATCAAGGCTCAACCAGGTGACCTCAAAATCGTGGAGTCGAACCAGATAGTCGATGGATGCCAGCACCGCCTCATGCTCGGTCTTAGCCGAGATGATGTGCTTGCCTCGCTGATTGGCCAAAGCTAAACCGATGATTCCAAAGTTGTCTGATTCGGTTCCACCCGAGGTGAAGGTGATCTCGTTGGCGCGGCAGCCAAGAAATGCGGCAACTGCTTGCCTGGAGTTTTCTAGAGCGCTGTGGGCACGAAATCCCAGCTCGTTTTGGCTTGACGGGTTGCCAAAGTCACCACTTAGCCAGGGCCAGGCTGCCTCGATAGCCTCGGTGTTTACCGGTGAGGTGGCAGCGTAGTCAAGATAGATGTTCATTTGTGAGCCTCTGCTTTGGTGATGGATATGTCGAGACCGAGGTCTAGCGCTCGGGCGCTGTGGGTTAGGGCACCGACAGAAATAATATCTACGCCGGTTTCGGCGATGGGCCTAACCGTTTGCAAGTTAACTCCCCCGCTTGCCTCTACATTGGCTCGATTGCCAATCATTGCAACTCCCAATTTGAGGTCTTCCAACGAAAAATTGTCCAGCATCACGGTGTCAACCGAGGCAGCTAAAACTGACTCAATCTGTTCTATGCTATCGACTTCCACTTCAAGGTGCGTTGTGTGGGGAAGTCGTTTGCGCAGTTCTATCAACTCGGCGGTCAAGTCCTTGCCACCGGCGGTTAGCAATGCCAGGTGATTGTCCTTAGCCAAGACCGCATCCGAGAGGCTGAAACGATGGTTGTATCCGCCACCGCAACTAACCGCGTGTCGCTCAAGTAGGCGCAGTCCAGTGGTTGTCTTACGGGTGTCGACGATTCTTGCGCTCGTTCCAGCGGTTTGCTCAACATAGCGGGCGGTAAGTGTTGCGATGCCAGACATTCTTTGGGTTAGGTTCAATGCCACTCGCTCGGCCCGCAACAGAGCCCTGGCGTTTGACCAAATCTCGGCTATTACCGTTCCCGCTTCAAATCGGTCCCCGTCTTTCAGGTTCAGG
>CAZLWT010000103.1:0-5858 GCA_964563325.1 uncultured Rhodoluna sp.
GCTGACACCCTTCCGAAACAAACCTAGACTTAAAAACATGAAGAAGACTTATCGTGGATACACCTTTGAGCAGGTAGCCAAAACCATCGACCACTCGATTTTGAAGCCCGATTTCACGCCGCTTGATATTGCCGAGGGTTGCGCGTTGGCTCTCAAGTACGATGTTGCCACAGTTTGCATCAGGCCGATGGATGTGGTTCAGACCGCCGAACTTTTGGCTGGCAGCGATGTTTTGGTTGCCACCGTAATCGGGTTTCCTCATGGCACCACCACCACGGCCACCAAGGTGTTCGAGTCTGTGGATGCAATCAAAAACGGGGCCGTCGAACTTGACATGGTGCTGAACATCTCCTGGATGGTTTCGGGTCATTACCAGTTGGTTGAAGACGACATTCGTGCGGTGGTCATGGCCGCGCATCAGGCGCTCCCAACGGTGTCAATCAAGGTGACTCTAGAAACCGCCTACCTCAACGATGAGCATATTGTGAAAGCCTGCCAACTAATTGAGGCCGCCGGTGCCGACTACGTAAAAACTTCAACCGGTTTCGCCAGCTCTGGTGCGACCCTCGAAGACGTGCGACTCATGAAGGCAACCGTCGGCAATCGGCTCAAGGTGAAGTCCTCGGGTGGAGTCAGAACCCTAGATCAGCTTTTGGATTTCATGGACGCCGGAGTTACCCGGTCTGGTTGCTCGGCAACCGAACAGGTGCTTGAGGAATTTTTAGCCAAGGCTGAGTAGTTATCAATATGTAGCATTAGAAGCAAATGCAGTTAGGTGTTGAAAATGACCGACCTTATTCTTCCCACTCTTTATATGTCACATGGCGCGCCAATGCTTCTTGAAGACGACCTGTGGATGTCGCAACTGGCGGATTGGGCGAAATCAATGCCTACTCCCAAAGCCATCTTGATTGTTTCAGCTCATTGGGAGGCAGCGCCGATTTCGATTAGTTCGACGGCCGCACATACCCCTCTTGTATACGACTTCAGCGGGTTTGCCCCAAAGTTTTATGACATGAAGTACGAAACCCCGGATGCCAGTTGGCTGGGGGACCTGGTTGCCAAGGTGCTTCCAGACAACGAACCACTTCACGAACACCCAAGTCGCGGATTAGATCACGGAGCCTGGGTTCCACTCAGGGTGATGTACCCAGATGCCGACATCCCGGTGCTGCAACTTTCGATGCCAACCCATGACCCAATCAGGTTGATGGCAATTGGTCAACGCCTCAAGGAATTGCGCTCCGAAGGGGTTTTGGTTATCGGTTCCGGTTTCATGACGCACGGTTTGAGGTTCCTGAGGGATTATCGAACCGATGCTCAGGCGCCTGGTTGGTCTACCGAGTTTGATATTTGGGCGGCCGAAGCTTTAGCCAAGGGTGATGTCGAGAGCCTCATTAAATACAAAGACCTTGCGCCCGGAATGCCCTACGCCCATCCAACAGTGGAACACTTCACCCCACTGTTTATCACCTTGGGAGCCTCGGACAATCCAGAGATGCCCGTTCAAACCAAAATTGACGGCTTCTTCATGGGTCTAGCCAAACGATCCTTCGAAACCCCATGAACCCCAACGATGTTAGCCGCAGGCACGTTTGGCGCCCAGCCAAAGACGTAGCAGGGTCGAGAACCTTGCTGTTGCTACATGGCACCGGGGCGGATGAAAATGACCTCATCGGTCTCGGTCGGTCACTCGATCGTGAGGCAAACTTGCTGTCGCCGCGCGGTCTGGTTATGCACCAGGGCATGAGTCGGTTCTTTTTGCGCCATGATGATGGCAGCTTCGATGAGGCTGGAATCATCAAGAATTCCGATGAGTTGGCGAACTTTTTGTCCGACGCCGCCGAGACCTACGGTTTCGATCCATCCAAGGTTTGGGCGGTCGGATTCTCTAATGGAGCAAATGCCGCTGGCGCGTTATTAATCACGCATCCGCAATCCGTGGCCGGAATCATCGCTTTTGGCACCACCAGGTCCTTCCAAAAGGTTGCCAAAGTACCAGATCTGCGAGGCAAGCGGGTCTTCATAGCAAACGGTGAGCTCGATGGATACTCGCCAGCCGATGCCACCGCCAAGATGGTGAAGGAGTTTCGCGGTTGGGGTGCCAACGTGCAGCTGTTGATGCATCCGGGTGGCCACACGATTGCGCTTGAACACGTGAGAAAAATAGCCGAGGCTCTCGGCTAGAATTCGATTCAAAGTTTCTTATTGGAGGTAAATTGGCTATTTCACACAACCCCATTTTTAACCGCAGCATGTCCACCGGTACCGCTCTTGCAAAGCAAGATCTAGCTCAGGCCGAGGTTGACGCCCAGTTCGCGGCCATAACCGCTCGCAATCCCATGACCGTCGAGGGTGCAGCCGGCAAGGTGCTTGGGCTTCTGGCGCTACTAGTAATCTCTGCAGTCATCACCTCTTTCGCGATGGTTCAGGGCTGGTTCGGCTCATCGAAAATCGTTCCTGTCCTTGGCAGCGCAGTTGCAGGTGCGGTGCTCATGCTCTGGGCAACCTTCTCGCGCAAGGTGCGCCCCGGCGTCATGGTGGCTTACGCCCTGGTCGAGGGTGTTTTCATCGGGGCGGTATCGCTCATGTTTGAAGCCATGTACCCGGGAATCGTTCAAAACGCCGTGGTTGCAACTTTGGCAACCGCCGGAATCATGTTTGCCGCCTACCGTTTCGGTTTCATCAAGGTGAATGCTCGATTCAATCGGGTCATGACCTTTGCTTTGCTTGGTTACCTGGGCTTTGCGGTCATCAACCTGCTGATTGGTTTCTTCACTGGCAGCGCCGGAATCTATTCGACCCCAATGGCTTGGCTTGCCGGGTTGGTTGGGGCGGGACTTGCCGCCTTTAGCTTGAATCTCGACTTTGAGGCAATCGCCTCTGGTGCCAGGGATCGACTGCCTCGTGAAAACGAATGGCGTGCCGCTTTTGGTTTGACCACCACGTTGGTTTGGCTCTACATCGAAATTCTGCGACTGCTTTCGATTTTCAATCGCAACTAGGCATCAATTGCAATCGGGGTGTTGGTCATTTGGCCAGCGCCCCGATTTGCCTTAAGCCACTGTTGCCAGAGCTCCTGCAAATCCCAAGCGTTTTCGGCCATTAGAGACACGCCGTTGACTCCGGTTCTTCTGGTCTTGCCCGCAATTATCAAGAGTCGCGTGTTGAACAGAATGTGGCTGCAGCGCTTCTGAGCCTCATCAAAAAATGTACTATCGCTGCATCCGGTGCCGTCATCCAAACTGACGAACACCACGCGCTTTCCCGATTTCATCGGTGGGGTTTGGGTTGCAATCCGAACCCCTGCCACCAAAACCTCGGTTTTGCTTCGCAACCCAACCAGTTCCGAGGCACAAACCACGCCCATGTCATCGAGCATCGGTCTAAATTTTTCGAGCAGGTGCTCGGTCACATCCATCTGCAAAATTTTCATCTCGGCGGCAACCCGTTGCTCGGCAGACATATCTGGATTGCCGGTTGGCAGGGTCTCGAGAAACTCAAAATCGAGCATCGGCTGATTTGGGTCGTGGGCTGGTCGATTTTTTAGAGAGTTGAGTTGCCGAACCCTAGCAACCACATCACCTCGAGTGTTGGCACCGCCGGCCAAAACATCAAGCGCTCCAACCAGCGCTAGTCGTTCAAGGGTTCGGCGGCTCGGCTTTGAACGTTGATAGAAGTCGACCAGGCTGTCAAAGGGTTGCTCGGCGATGATGCGCTGCACCTCGGCCTCGCTCATGCCCTGAACCTCGGCCAGCGACATTCGAATTCCGATTTTAGGTTCGCCAAGGGCGCCCGGGGCAAGTGGCTCGACCCGGTATTCGGCGGTTGAGCGGTTTACGTCAAGGGGCAGCACCACGACTCCGAGTCTTCTGGCTTCGGCCATCAACAGACGCCTTGGATACATGCCCGGGTCGTGGGTTAGTATTCCCGCTAGAAACTCGGTGGGGTAGTGGGTTTTGAGCCAGGCGCTTTGATAGGTTGGCATCGCAAATGCGGCCCCGTGGGCTTTGCAGAATCCGAAGCTGCCGAAGCCTTCCAAAATGCCCCAGACCCGGTTGATGATTTCTTGGGGGTACCCTCTGGCTTTGGTGGTTTCGCGAAAGAACAGTTCGATTTTTGGCTTGGATTTCGGGTTTTCTAGTTGCCGACGCATCTCATCCGCCTTGGCCAGCGAGCAACCGGTCATGACGTTGAGTATGCGCAACACCTGTTCGTGAAAAATCACCACCCCAAAGGTTTCTCGCAGAATCGGCTCAAGGTCTTTGTGAATGAGGTCGGGCTTTGCAAACCCGTGGCGACCATCTAGGTAGGGGGCAATCATGTTGCCCTTCATTGGCCCCGGGCGAAATAGCGATATTTGAATGGTCAAATCGTTAAATTGTGTGGGCTGATGTTTGCCGGTTAGTTCACGCTGACCGGGGCTTTCGATTTGAAAAATACCCAGGGTGTTCGTTGTGCATATCTGCCGATAGGTGGCCACGTCGTCAAGCGGTATCGCGTCTAATTCGAGTTCTTTACCTGAGACCCTTGATATTTCTTGAACCGCGTAGGCCATTGTGCTTTGCATGCGCACCCCGAGAACATCGAGTTTCAACATTCCCATCGGATCCATATCGTCTTTGTCGAACTGGCTCATGGGCAAGCCAAGTCCGCTTGGCTCAACCGGGGTTAGCCCAAGCAAGCTGGTATCGCCAAGAATGACACCGCAGGGGTGCATGGATATGTGTCTTGGCAAACGATCAAGCCGTTCGGTTATATCAACCAAAAGGTTCATCTTTCGATCGGTTTCGATTGCCTCGGCCATTTTTGCGAGTTCGGGTTTTATCGCCAAGGCATTCCGAAAACTGCCGGCGCTAAAGCGCCAAACATTTTTTGCAATCTCATCGATCTCTTCATCATTGAGCCCGAGTGCCAACCCCGAATCTCGCACCGCACCGCGACCGCGATAGGTCGATTGCATCGATAGCAGGGTCACCCGATCGCTTCCGTACCGACGGAAAATTGAACGGTAAATGTCATGCCTTCTAGCCGACTCGACATCGATGTCGATATCTGGAAGGGTTGACCGCTCTGTGCTCAGGAATCTTTCAAATAGCAACTCGTGTTCGATGGGGTCTACTCCGCTGATGCCAAGCAGGTAGTTCACTAGCGACCCGGCACCCGACCCTCTTGCGGCGGTGCGAATTTTCATATCGCGAATCATTTGGGCAACATCGGCCACCGTCAAGAAATAGGTGGCGAAGCCAAGCTTGCTAATGGTTATCAGTTCTTGAGAGAGTCGATGCTTGACCTCTAAGAGGCGTTTGGGTTTCGCGTTTTGATAGCGCCAATCGATGGCGTCATGGGCTCTTTGCCAAAGCACCTCAAAGGGGTTTCCGTCGATTCCCAAAGCACTTTTCTCAGGAGTTTTTGGTCGACCCCAACCACAGTCGTTTGGCGGATCCAGCCGGCAGCGGTTGGCCAGTGCCTCGGTGGTCTTCAGCAGTTCGATTGATCTTTGATAGTTCTGAGTGATTTCGAGCGCCACCGACTCCATGAGCCGAGTTGGTTTCAACCAGGCCTGAGCGTTTGGTTGTGGCTGAAAGTATCCCAGTGGCTCAAGGTTTCGGGCGGCGTCAAGCACATCGGCGGTAAGTGCATCATCGGGGGATAAATAGCGAACGGCATTGCTTAGCACCGCGGGAACCTTATTGGCATCGGCCAACTGCAACATTCTTGAGGCCTGCGACACGGACCACTCGGAGTTTGGTTCGGTCAGATGGCTAATAATCTCTATCGCCAGGGCACCCTTTTGCGGCAGGCATTCCTGCCACTGGGCCAGGTTGGCTTCGGCTGCGGCCCGTCGGCCGGTAAGC
>CAZLWT010000104.1:0-5848 GCA_964563325.1 uncultured Rhodoluna sp.
AGGCTTGGCAGGATTTAGTTTGCATGATGTCTGGATACCCAGCGCTACCACAAGGGGTCGTAAGTATGGAGTCGAAGCTTTCCCGATGACCGACCCGCAACCAGATTTTCCCCTATTAACCGCGCCGCGCGACAAAGCCGTGCTCTACGTTTCTGATTCCAAACAACTTGGCGCGGCCGTGCAGGACCTATCGGCAGCCAAGGGCCCTTTCGCGCTTGACGCCGAGCGCGCTTCTGGCTTCAAATATTCCCAGCGCGCATATTTGGTACAGATCTACCGCGAGGGCTCAGCAATCTATCTGATAGATGTGACAGCTCTGACAGATGCTTACGGTTCCGAGGTGTTCGCCGAACTGGCAAAGGTCCTGTCGACAGATGAATGGGTTCTTCACGCCGCGAGTCAAGACCTTCCCTGCCTAGGAGAGCTTGGCTTTAAGCCAGCACGCCTTTTTGACACCGAGCTAGGCTCAAGGCTTGCTGGCCTGCCTCGCGTTGGACTAGGTGCCGTCACCGAGTCCCTGTTGGGCCTGCGCCTAGCCAAGGAGCACTCGGCCGTTGACTGGAGCATTCGCCCACTGCATGCCGACTGGCTGAACTATGCCGCCTTGGATGTAGACGTGCTTCTTGATTTGAAAGCAGAACTGTTCGACCTTCTTGCCGAGCAGGGCAAGACTAAAATCGCCGAGGCTGAGTTTGATCACCTAACTAGGTTCAAGCCGAAACCCCCAAAAATTGACCGTTGGCGCTCGGTAAAAGGCTTGCATGAGGTGAAAGACGTTCGCGCATTGGCGGTGGCCAGAGCCCTTTGGCAAGCGCGCGAAGAACTTGGTCAACGCCTCGATATCTCCCCTGGTCGTCTAGTGCCTGACCTTTCAATCACGGCGGTTGCCCAGTCAACCCCCAGGTCAAAACCCGAACTTTCGAGCATGAAATCATTCGCCGGAAGGGCAAGCAGAAACTACATTGACCTCTGGTGGAAGGCTGTTCAAGAAGGGTTGACCACAAGAGACCTTCCTGCTCTCAAGCCGGTGAGCACCGCCATTCCGAATCATAGGATTTGGCCGCAACGGTATCCCGAGGCCGACCTTCGATTGCGACAGGCTAAGGCGGTAGTTGTCGAGGTTTCCGAGCAGCTAAACCTGCCGGCAGAGAACCTAATCACCCCCGACTACCTGCGCACGCTTGCCTGGCAGCCCCCAGCTAACATCAGCGCCAAGACCATCGAGGATACGCTGGTTCAACTTGGAGCAAGGCATTGGCAGACTGAGGCTATATCAGCGAAAATCGCTGATACCTGGTTAGAAGTTCCTAGTTTGGAAGCCGATTCCCCAGATACTCCTGAGGTTCAACCGCTCTAGCGTGCGGAACTTTTGCACCCAGAACCTGCGCCACGATGTCGTGCGTGATTTTCTGAGCGGTCAATCCCACCCGTTCCAGAATTTCATTTCTTGTGGCGTGCTCTAAGAACTCATCGGGCAAACCAACCTCGTTGAGAGCGGTATCAACCTGAGCCGCTCTCATGTCTTGGCGAACTCTTGTGCCGATTCCACCCACCCGAATACCATCCTCGATGGTCACAACCAGACGATGATCGGCCGCCAAACCAATGACGCTCTTGGGAACCGGCACAACCCACCTAGGGTCGACCACCGTTGCACCGATGCCCTGTGAGGCTAGCAAAGCAGCTACTTGGATACCTACCGACGCCATGGCGCCAACGGTGACAATGAGCACGTCCTTAGCAGCCGACTCTACAAGCACGTCAACACCATCGGAAAGCCGACGGATGGCGTTTATTTCGCTGCCGGCGGTGCCCTTAGAGAATCTAAGCACGGTCGGGCCATCGCTTATCGCGACGGCTTCGTTCAGCTCCTCGCGCAGCCTGACTGAGTCTCGAGGTGCACTGATCCTGATTCCGGGAACTATTTGCAGCAGAGCCAGGTCCCAAATTCCATGGTGACTCGCACCATCCGGTCCTGTGACTCCGGCCCGATCAAGGACGAAAGTGACACCCTCACGGTGAAGGGCAACATCCATCAATACCTGATCGAAAGCTCGGTTTATGAACGTGGCGTAAAGTGCGACCACGGGGTGAAGCCCACCAAACGCCATTCCGGCAGCCGAGGTGACAGCGTGCTGCTCAGCGATTCCTACATCGAAAACTCGATCTGGGAACTTGGCGGCAAACTTGTGCAAGCCGACCGGAATGAGCATGGCTCCGGTGATTCCAACGAGGTCTTCACGAACCGAGGCAATTTTGGCAACCTCGTCGGCAAACACCGAGGTCCAAGAGGCACCGGCCGATTGCTCAAGAGATTCACCAGTCGATGGATCAATCTGACCGACCGCGTGAAACTGATCCTCTTCGTGGCTTCTAGCTAAATCGAATCCCTGGCCTTTTTGGGTGATTACGTGAACCACTACCGGGAATCCATAGTGCTTGGCCTGCGACAGCGCTTGTTCCATGGCCTTGAGGTCATGCCCATCAATCGGCCCGATGTACTTGAGGTCTAGGTTAGGAAACATTCCCTTGGGCGCGAAGGTGCCGATTAGGCCCTTTCCAGCGCCCTTAATCGTTCCGTAGGCCAGGCGACCCAACAGACCGAATCGGTCCGAAAGCCTCTTGCCGAAACGGAATAGCTTTCGGTAAAAGCCCTGAGTGCGAATGTCGTTCATGTATCGGGCAAAGCCACCGATGGTGGGTGCATAGGAGCGCCCATTGTCGTTGACTATAATGATCAACTTACGATCGTTGTCGCCAGAAATGTTGTTGAGTGCCTCCCAAGTCATTCCACCCGTGAGCGCTCCATCACCGACCACGGCTACCACGTAGCGGTCGTTCTGATTTGTTAGACGGAAGGCCTTGGCTATTCCATCTGCCCAGGAGAGGGACGAGGAAGCGTGCGAACTCTCGACGATGTCATGAACCGACTCAGAGCGCTGCGGGTAGCCAGCTAAACCGTCTTTCTGACGCAGTGTGCTCAAATCGCGGCGACCGGTGAGCATCTTGTGCACATAGGACTGATGCCCGGTGTCAAAGATAATCGCGTCTTTGGGTGAATCAAAGACCCGATGTATTGCCACCGTGGTTTCGACCACTCCCAGGTTAGGCCCCAGGTGCCCACCCGTTTTTGAAACTGACTCAACCAGATAATCTCTTATTTCTTGGCACAACTGAATCAGTTGTTCCTCATTAAGTGAATCTAGGTCCCTTGGTCCGTTGATGCCCTCTAGATAACCCATAGTCTTCCCAACCGAGATCGCCAGAAGGCTATTCCGTTAGCCAACCAAGCTTCTGAGAACATACTGCAGGATTCCACCGTTGCGGTAGTAATCTGCCTCTCCCGGAGTGTCGATTCTGACCACAGCGTCGAATTCCACGACCTGCTTACCAGCCAGGGAATGGGCGGTTGGCGAAGCCACAACCCGAACGGTTCTTGGGGTGCTACCGGTGTTCAGCTCTTCAATTCCGGTTATGTCGAACGACTCGGTGCCATCTAGGCCGAGCGAGTCGGCACTTTCACCGGCTGGGAACTGAAGCGGCATGACTCCCATTCCAATCAGGTTGCTTCGGTGGATTCTTTCGAACCTCTCGGTTATAACCGCTCGAACACCAAGCAGGCTAGTGCCCTTGGCCGCCCAGTCACGCGATGAACCTGAACCGTATTCCTTGCCCGCCAGAATCACGAGCGGAATGTTCTGCTCTTGATAGTTCTGAGAGGCATCGAAAATGAAGCTCTGCGGGGCGTCATCCTTTGTGAAGTCGCGGGTGTAGCCACCTTCAACGCCATCGAGCAACAGGTTGCGAAGGCGAATGTTGGCGAAGGTGCCACGAATCATGATCTCGTGGTTTCCTCGGCGTGATCCGAAGCTGTTGAAGTCGACGCGGTTGACGCCCTTTGCTGCCAGGTACTGGCCAGCAGGAGAATCTGCCTTAATCGAGCTCGCCGGGCTTATGTGGTCGGTAGTTACCGAGTCACCGAGCTTGGCTAACGCCCTAGCAGAAACGATGTCGGTCACGGCGGATGGCTCGCGTTTCATGCCCTCAAAGTAAGGGGCCTTACGCACATATGTTGAGTTTTCGTCCCAAGCAAAAGTAGCGCCCTCGGGGGTTGGAAGCGCCTTCCAGCGCTCGTCGCCATCGAATACACCGGCGTACTGAGTCTTGAACATCTCCGAGTTGATTGAACTGTCAATCGTGCTCTGCACCTCGGCCGGGCTAGGCCAAAGGTCAGCCAGGAACACGTCAGCGCCAGACTGATCCTGACCAAGGGCTTGGGTCTCGAAATCAAAATCCATCGTGCCGGCCAGAGCGTAAGCGATTACGAGCGGTGGTGAGGCTAGGTAATTCATCTTTACATCTGGATTGATGCGGCCTTCGAAGTTTCTATTGCCCGATAGCACGGCCGTGACCGCCAGGTCGTTGAGGTTAATAGCTGCCGAGACTCCTTCATCCAGTGGTCCGGAGTTGCCGATACACGTCGTGCAACCGTAACCAACAAGGTTGAAGCCAAGGCTGTCTAGATCTTTGTTAAGTCCGGCCTTCTCGTAGTAGTCGGTGACTACCTTCGAACCCGGTGCCAAAGAGGTCTTAACCCAAGGCTTCGTCTTCAGGCCGCGTGCAACTGCATTTCGAGCAAGCAACCCGGCTGCCATCATGACCGATGGATTCGAGGTGTTGGTGCATGAGGTGATCGAAGCAATAGTGACGTACCCGTTGTCGACCGCGAAGTCGGTTCCGTGAACGGCGGTTGGGTTGCTTGCCTGAGGTGTGTAGTTCGCAACATCCTTGGCAAAGGCCTGCTTTGCCTTTGACAACTCAATGCGGTCTTGAGGCCTTTTCGGCCCGGCGATTGAGGGAACGACGGTGGCCAGATCCAGTTCGAGGTACTCGCTGTAGCGAGGTTCAATCTCGGGATTGTGCCAAAGACCCTGGGCCTTGGTATAGGCCTCCACGAGGTCGATCTGGCTTTGTGGGCGGCCGGTGAAACGCAGGTAATCAAGGGTGACATCATCGATCGGGAAGATTGCAACTGTCGAGCCAAATTCCGGGCTCATGTTTCCAATGGTGGCTCGGTTGGCCAATGGCACGGATGAAACGCCCGCACCGTAGAACTCAACGAACTTGCCGACCACGCCGTGCTTGCGAAGTTGTTCGGTGATGGTCAGCACAACGTCTGTTGCGGTCGCACCGACCGGAATGGCTCCGGTTAGCTTGAAGCCGACAACCTTTGGAATCAACATCGAGACCGGTTGGCCAAGCATTGCTGCCTCGGCCTCAATGCCACCAACACCCCAACCGAGAATTCCAAGACCGTTGACCATCGTCGTGTGGGAATCGGTTCCAACGCAGCTGTCTGGGTAAGCCTGTAGCTCTCCAGAAACCTCACGAGTCATCACCGTTCTGGCTAGGTACTCAATGTTTACCTGGTGGACGATGCCGGTGCCAGGAGGAACGACTTTGAAATCGTTGAATGCGGTTTGGCCCCAACGCAAAAATTGATAGCGCTCTGAGTTGCGCTGGTACTCATACTCAACGTCGCGTTCGAACGCGTCCGCGCTTCCAGCAACATCAATGACGACGGAGTGGTCGATAACCATCTCAGCCGGCGCCAATGGGTTAATTTTGCTTGGGTCGCCACCGAGCTCGGCAACGGCCTCTCGCATAGTTGCAAGGTCTACGACACAAGGCACACCGGTGAAGTCCTGCATGATTACGCGACCCGGCGTGAACTGAATTTCGGTGTCTGGCTCGGCTGAAGGGTCCCAGGCTACGAGAGCTTTGATGTGCTCTGCGGTGATGTTTGCACCGTCTTCGGTGCGCAGCAAGTTCTCGAGCAAAATCTTTA
>CAZLWT010000105.1:0-5844 GCA_964563325.1 uncultured Rhodoluna sp.
CTTCCCTACCTACTATCGGCACCCGGGCTCATCTTGCTTTTGGCAATCATGTACCCGTTCCTAACTGGAGCCTGGTGGTCATTTAACTCCTATCGCCTAAATCGTGGCGGACCAACATTCAACTGGGGCGAAAATTACCTCACGCTTGTGACCTCTGGTGAAGGTGTTCACGCCCTTCTGGTCACCCTTACCTATACGATTTCCACAGTAGTTATTGAGACTGTTTTGGGCGTCGGAATAGCCATGCTGCTCAACAAAGGTCCGTACGGTAGCTTTTTCAGACTCCTGATTGTTTTGCCACTTCTTTTGCCTCCAGTCGTTGCCACTCTTATGTGGAAGGTGATGCTCACCCAAAACGGTTTGGTCAACTTTTTACTTACTTCAATCGGAATGCCAATCTCATTGTGGTTCAACGGCCCAGACTCAGCGCTGAGCACCGTGATTATGGTGGACGTTTGGATCTTTACGCCCTTTGTCATCTTGCTGGCTCAAGCGGGCTTGAGAAGTATTCCAACCGAATTGAGTGAAGCGTCAGCGATGGATGGCGCCGGACCGATTCGCAACTTCCTCTCGGTGACCTTGCCACTACTGCGCCCGGTGCTTGTAGTTATCATCATCTTCCGCGGAATCGACTCGCTCAAGATGTTCGACATCATCTACACGTCAACTAAGGGAGGCCCCGTCGACGCAACCACAACCTTCCACGTGCAGGCCTACCTGGATGGAATCCGTAGCCTGAACTTCGGCATGGCCATGGCTAGCTTGATGGTTCTTTGGCTGCTCACCAACTTTGTTTCTAACCGTTTACTAAAGATCAGAAGGTCGGAGTCACTCGGATGATTACCAAAGATATTCACCAGAAGTCCAGGACTCGCAAAAAGCGTCTCACGGCTGCATCCCATGCTGGTGCCATTTTGTTGCTCACAGCATGGAGCCTGTTTGCCCTAGCGCCGATTATTTGGATTTTCCTGATGTCGCTAAAAGTTCCGGGTGACATCATTGTTTACCCACCGAAGTTCAACTTCATACCGACTTTGGATAACTACGCGAAGGTACTTCAAGGCTCCGAGTTCATAAACGCGTTCGGAAATTCGCTTCTCATTACCCTAGGCTCACTCCTTCTGACCCTGGTCATTGGCTTGCCAACGGCATATTCGCTAGCTCGGTTCAAGTTCAAGGGTAAAGAGTCAATCGCCTTCGCAATTCTTTCGCTTCGGTTTGCTCCTGAGTTGCTGATTGTTCTTCCTCTGTATTTGATTTATCAAAAGACAGGCCTCTATGACACCCCAATAGGTTTGATCTTGGCCTATCAGTTGGTGACCCTTCCAATGCTGGTCTGGATGCTGCGATCGTTCATCGAGGACCTTCCGCAGGAGCTTGAAGAGGCCGTGGCCATTGATGGTGGCAACCGCTGGACCGCTTTCAGGTATGTCTTATTTAGGTTGATAGCGCCAGGTTTGGGCGCCAGCCTCATGCTCTCGTTTATCTGGGCGTGGAATAGCTACACCCTTCCACTTGTGCTCGGTGGAAGAAACACGCAGGTCATCACCACGGGAATCCAGCAATACATCTCGTACCAATCCATCGAGTGGGGACCGATGGCCGCCGCAACCGTTGTGTCGATGATTCCCGGAATTCTATTTGCAATGCTTTCGCTGCGATGGATTGTTGGCGGACTAACCGTAGGAACAGTAAAGGGCTAGTAGCCCACCACTTAGATTGAAGACTAGAAAGAAGCTTGAAATGTCATTACCAACAACCATGAAGGCCAGTTACCTTGTTGAGCCCGGAAAAATAGAACTCAGGGACATCCCGGTTCCCACTCCCGGTGTTAACCAACTGCTTGTCAAAATTGAAGCCTGTGGCTCTTGCGGCTCGGACACCCACTTCTATAGGACCGGGGCCATCGGCGAATTGGTAGTTAAGAGTCCAATAATTTTGGGGCATGAAGCTTCCGGAATCATTGTCGCCGTTGGCGCCAATCTCGACGAGTCGCGCATCGGGTCCCTGGTGGCAATCGAGCCACAAAAGCCATGCCGTTCCTGCGAATATTGCAAAATCGGTGACTATCACCTTTGTGCAGACGTGGAATTCTTTGGAGCCTGGCCATTCGATGGGGCTTTTGCCGAATACGTTTTGATTGAGTCAGACTTTGCATTTGATGTGCCAGAGGGAATGACTGCCGAGCAGGCTGCCCTTGCGGAGCCGGTATCGGTTGCCATCCACGCCTGTCGAAAGGCTGGGGTTACGGCGGGTTCATCGGTCTTTATCACTGGCGCCGGGCCTATTGGTGTAATGATGACGCAGGTAGCAAGGGCCTTTGGCGCCTCGCGGGTCGTGGTTAGCGATCCTTCACAACCGCGAAGGATTTTTGTAGAGAAAAAAGGTGCCACCCAAACCACCAATCCACTAGCCGGTGACTTGAGTGACTTTGTTGATCAGTTCGACATTTACATTGATGCGTCAGGAAACTCTAAGGCCATCCTCTCGGCTATTCCCGTAATAAAACGAGGTGGCCGAGCCATATTGGTGGGCATGGGAGTGAACGAACTCGAGTTCGAGTTCGCTCATCTGCAGCAGCGCGAGATCGCGATTTCCGGGACTTTTCGCTATTCAAACACTTGGCCGACAGCGCTTCGACTGATTTCGACGGGTGCTATCAACACCGAAGGCATCGTAACCAGCCGCCACGGCCTTGATGACGTAGAGAATGCCCTGACCATTTCCAGCCGAAACCCCGAGGCAATCAAGGCCATGGTTTTGCCATCTCTTACCAAATCAGACGCGCAACAGCCGGTGAGTAAATGAGACCCAAGAGGCCAGACCGTGTTGTCGTTTCAAGCGCAAACTAATTTAGACTGAGCGTCATGACTGAGAACTTGCCTATTGACCAGCAGGCACTGCTGGTTTACGCAGCGATGCAAAATTTGCAACACGGTAGATCCACCTTGGAAATTGCCGAGGAGTTGGGGGTTTCACGCTTCAAGGTTTCGCGCATGATCAACCAGGCGCGGGACTCGGGGCTCATTGAGATAGTTTCAAATCTCAGACCAGCGATTGACGTGAACCTATCCAAGCGTTTGAAAGAGGCCTTTGGTCTGCGCGAAGCCTTAGTGGTCACCCCGGCATCGCCAAGTGACCTTCACGCGCGCGAAGCAATTGCCGAATCTGCCGCAAAATACCTCTTGGACCACGTTCACGAGGGGTCGTTATTGGGTTTAGGGCCAGGCCGAACAATTATTGAAATGTGCGATCGAGTCGACCGTTTCCCTAAATGCGACGTCGTGCAGCTTACTGGTGTGGCCACCAAGGCACCTTCCGATAGCATTCAATCCATTTACAAACTAAGTGGTTTGGCAGGGGGTGTCATGTTTCCCCTGCATGCGCCTTTGCTTGCGACATCTGAGGAAGCCGCAAGAGCCATCACGTCACAACCAACGGTTCAAGAGTCACTTCTAAGAATCGACAAGGTGGACATGTCGGTTCTAACAATCGGCGGACTGCCGCGAAGTTCCCTGCTTGCCGACATGCTTCTGGAGTCTGGCGAGTTGGCAGACCTGTTGGCAGAGGGTGCCGTGGCTGAGATGGGTACCACCGTAATTCGAAGTGACGGGGAAATTATCAGAACACTTGACGCCCGAGCCATAGGCGTCACAACCGAGCAGCTTCGGCGAATTCCATTCCGAATCGGTCTTGGTGGTGGCGAAAGTAAGCACCAAGCTGTTTTGGCTACCCTTAGGTCTGGCCTGATGGACATGATTGTCACCGACGTTCACTCGGCAAAGATGGCTTTGGGGTAGGGCTGTGGCTCACCAACTTGATTTGTTGCCAGAGGTTCAACAAATGCGACTGGAGGTTGCCGCGTTGCACGCGGAACTTACCAAGTACGGTTTGGTCGTCTGGACGGGCGGCAACGTTTCGGGACGAGTTTTGGGGCAGGATTACTTCGTGATCAAGCCATCTGGCGTTGCCTATGAGGACCTAACCGCACAGAACATGATTTTGTGTAACTTGGACGGTGAAGTGGTTGCGGGGTCTCTTGGAAGCGAAAATAGCCCCTCAAGTGACACAGCGGCCCATGCATACGTTTACAGACACATGTCTGAGGTTGGCGGAGTGGTGCACACCCATTCAACATATGCCGTTGCCTGGGCGGCGCGAGCGCAAGAAATTCCCTGTGCCCTTACTGGAATGGCCGATGAGTTCGGAGGGCCGATTCCAGTTGGCCCTTTTGCGGTGATTGGAGATGACTCAATCGGTCGAGGAATCGTCGAAACTTTGCGCAACCATCGGTCACCCGCGGTGCTAATGAGAAATCATGGCCCATTTACTATTGGTCGAAGCCCAAAGAACGCAGTCAAGGCGGCCGTTATGTGCGAAGACGCAGCGCGTTCGACACATATTGCAATGCAAGCCGGCGTGGTTACCCCATTGCCTCAGGATGTGATTGACTCACTCTATAAGAGGTATCAAAACGTCTATGGTCAGAAAGGCTCTTCGTCAAGATGACAGCAGATTGGGCAAAGTCTCTGATTCAAAGCGGAGGCGCAACCCTTGGGGTTGAACTTGGCTCAACTCGCATCAAGCTCTGCCTCGTGGCGGACAATCCTTCGCAGGTTTTGGCTGTCGGGTCATTCGAGTGGGAAAACCAACTTGTTGATGGATTATGGACTTACGATGAGGCTGACATCTGGCAAGGTCTGGCCTCAGCTTTTGCCGATCTTCAGGCCAACGTTGAAGAGACCTTCGGCATTCAACTAACGGAGCTTAACGCCCTTGGCGTGACAGCAATGATGCACGGTTATCTTGCTTTTGATGATGATGGGCAACTGCTAGTCCCCTTCCGGACTTGGCGCAACACAAACACCGTCGAGGCTGCCGCAGAGTTAACAGCCCTCTTTGGCGTGAATATTCCTTTGCGCTGGACGATTGCTCACCTCAGGCAAGTTGTCCTCGACAATTCCGAGCATGTTTCCAAGGTGCGATACATAACAACCCTTGCCGGCTACGTCCACTGGAAATTGACTGGTCAAAAAGTCTTGGGCATTGGTGATGCCTCTGGAATGTTTCCTATCGACTCGGATAAAAAAGATTTTAGTGAGAAAGCGGTTATTCAATTTGATGACCTAAAGAGCGCATCCTCACTGCAAGGCTCAATCCGAAGTTTGCTGCCTCAAGTTCTAGTTGCTGGCAAATCGGCGGGGGAACTCACCCTTGCCGGGGCTGCACTACTTGACCCAGCAGGAAATCTGAAACCTGGCGCTCGGCTGTGTCCACCTGAAGGCGATGCTGGTTCGGGCATGGTGGCTACAAATGCGGTTGCCCCCAAGACAGGCAATATAAGTGCAGGAACTAGCATTTTTGCAATGGTGGTTCTTGAACGTGCACTCTCGCGCATGCACCAGGAGTTGGACATTGTAACCACACCGGCTGGCTACCCAGTCGCCATGGTGCACTGCAACAATGGAGCCAGTGAGCTTTCCGCTTGGGTCAAGATGTTCGTCAGATTTTCCGAAATTTCGGGTCTAAATCTCAAAACCGATCAGATTTACCAACTGCTGTTTGATGAGGCATTAAAGGGCGCTGCCGATGCCGGCGGTCTTCTTGCCTACAACTACCTAGCTGGCGAACCGATCACCAACATCGTTGAGGGCAGACCACTATTTGTGAGAACACCAAACAGTGAGTTCACCTTGGCCAATGCGATTCGCGCGCAAATATTTGGAATGTTTGGAACGTTGAGCATCGGCATGGACGCGTTGCGAGAAGAGCAGGTAGAGCTAACGCGAATGTCTGCGCACGGCGGGATTTTTCGTACTCCCGGGGTCGCTCAGAGTTTCTTGG
>CAZLWT010000106.1:0-5783 GCA_964563325.1 uncultured Rhodoluna sp.
GCGCGTTCCGATTTATGCCGATTCCCCGATGGCTCTGGCCGCGCTCACCTATTACCGCGAGGCGATTGACACCGATTCGCCCGAGATCAGACCCGAGGTTGCTGCAACCTGGAAGGGGCGTGACCCGTTTGACCCCGGCACGCTGGTTGAGCTCAAAACCGTCGACCAGTCAAAGACCGTCAACGACCCTCAGGAGCCATGCCTAATCATTTCGGCCTCTGGCATGGGCACCGGCGGGCGCGTGGTGCATCACTTGCGAGACATGCTGCCTAACGCCAAGCACACCGTTTTGCTGGTCGGCTACCAGGCGATGGGCACGCGCGGGCGAACGCTTTCGGATGGTGCCGAGTTCGTCAAAATGCACGGCGAGCTGGTGCCGGTGCGTGCCCAAATCGAGCAGTTCAACTCGTTCTCGGTGCACGCCGATGCAAATGAACTAATCGCTTGGCTTTCCAGCACCAGTGAGGCGCCCGGTCAGGTCTTTGTGGTTCACGGCGAGGCGGGGGCAGCCGAAATCTTTAGCGACCGCATTAAATCTCAACTGGGATGGCGCAGCCACGCGCCATGGGACGGCGAAATTTGCGAACTTTAGCGGTGGAACTCGGGTAAACCGCGTGTCAGACTATGAACATGAAAGCAATGAGGCTTGAGCACGATCTATTGGGCGAACTTGATGTTCCGGATTCTGCCTACTGGGGGATTCACACTGCTAGAGCGGCCGAGAACTTTCCGATCTCGGGCGTGCCGATTGGTCACTACCGCAACCTGATTCGGGCACTCGCCCTTGTGAAGCAGGCGGCCACCGAAGCCAACTTTGCAGTTGGTGTGCTCGAGAAACCAATCCGCGATGCGATTGTTCAGGCCTGCCAAGAAGTGGCTGCCGGGTCCTTTGACAGCCAGTTCATCGTCGATGCCATTCAGGGTGGGGCCGGCACCAGCACAAACATGAACGCCAATGAGGTGATTGCCAACCGAGCCCTCGAGATTGCTGGCCATAAAAAAGGCGACTACCAGTACATTCACCCGCTCAACCATGTCAACATGTCGCAATCCACAAACGATGTCTATCCGACCGCGCTAAAGGTTGCCGTAATTCTTGAAATGCGCAGTCTGCTTACCGCCATGCAACATCTGCGCGCCGCCTATGATTCGAAGGCCCAAGAGTTCGTCAACGTAATCAAAATGGGCCGCACCCAGTTGCAAGACGCCGTGCCCATGACACTCGGCCAAGAGTTTGCAACCTTTGCGCGCATGACCATGGAGGACGAACAGCGACTGCGTGAAACCATCTCACTGCTTAGCGAAATAAACCTCGGTGGCACCGCAATCGGCACACAGCTGAACGCGCCAAAGGGATACGCCCAAGAGGCCTGCTCGCAGCTTAGCCGTCTAACCGGCATGGATTTTGTGGTCGCCGAAGACATGGTCGAGGCAACCCAAGACGCCGGCGTGTTCATCACGGTATCCGGGGTATTAAAACGGGTTGCCGTGAAGCTATCGAAGACGGCAAACGACCTTAGGCTGCTTTCGAGTGGCCCAAGGGCGGGTTTTGCTGAGATCAATCTGCCAGCTCGGCAAGCTGGGTCGTCGATCATGCCGGGCAAGGTAAACCCGGTCATTCCAGAGGTGATAAACCAGATCGCTTTCGCTGTGATCGGAAACGATCTGACGGTGACCATGGCGGTCGAGGCGGGGCAGCTGCAGTTGAATGCTTTCGAGCCCATCATCTGCCGCGCCCTCATGATGAGCTTTACCCAATTGACCGCTGGATGTTACACACTTGCCGACCGCTGCATCTCGGGAATTACCGCCAATGTCGACACCCTGCGGCACTCGGTTGAGCACTCGATTGGCTTGGTCACGGCGCTTTCGCCAAGGTTGGGTTATGAGAACGCAACCGAAGTGGCCAAGCGTGCCCTTGAATCGGGCAAATCGGTGCGCGAGGTCGTGGTTTCTATGGGGCTAATGACCGATGCCGAACTAGATGCCGTTTTGGGTGACACCGCAAAGTTGGTTCACCCAAACGATTAGTCCTGGTTTTCTTGTTGTTTTCTTCTAGCCTTCTTATTGCGGCGCTCAACGTTGATGTAGCCCAAAATCGAAATAACAACAAACAAGCCGATGCCGATAAACAGGCCACCTAGGCCGTTGATTGAAAAATCCAGTCCGTCATTTTTGGTGGTTGGCGAAGCCGAGGGAAGGTTCACTCCGACACCGGCAAAGGTTTCACATTCGATGGTTCCGGCAGAAACATAACCGGTGGTATTGACCAGTTTGAAGGCATAACTACCCGAGTTTGAGTGACCGTCCATGCTTACCGAACGCCACTGCACCTTGTATTCGCCCGGTTGATCTAAATCCACCATCGTGCTCATCGTGGGCCCAGCAACCTTTAGACAGCCCGCCGACAAACTCGCACCATCAGGCCCGATAAGACCGAAGGCTACACCCTTGTCCCCACCAACATCCATGATGTTTTCGCCGAAGGTCACGCTTAGCACAACGTTGTAGCCTGCCGCGACAGTTGAATCGGCGGCCGGGGTGACCTGTGAAACCTCGTCATGAGCTTGGGCTGGCGAAATCGCGAAGCTGCTAGACAATAAGAAAAGTGTGGCTGTCGCAAAAATCAGGCTTAGACGCTTCATACTTTAAGTATCTACCATCCGAGAGGCCGCCTATCTTGACAAAAACCATTCGCTGGGGTTTTTTGGCTCCCGGTGGCATCGCTCAGGTGATAGCAAATGACTTCAAACTGAATGGTTTGCATATTGAAGCGGTTGGTTCGCGCAGTTTAGAAAAGGCCCAGGACTTTGCAACCAAGTGGTCGATTCCAAAGGCTTACGGCAGTTACGCCGAGTTGGTTGCCGACCCAAACGTCGATGTGGTTTACATCAGCAGCGTGCACAACCTGCACCTAGAACACGCCCTGCTTGCCATCAAGGCCGGCAAATCGGTGCTGATTGAAAAGCCGTTCACCCTAAACGCCGATCAGGCCAAGCAAATCATCGATGCCGCCACCGCAAAAGGGGTCTTCGCAATGGAGGCCATGTGGACTCGCTTCCTGCCCAACCACGTGCGGCTTTTTGAGATTCTCAAAGTCGGCACAATCGGTGAACTGCGCGCGCTGATAGCCGATCACGACCAATACTTGCCAGAGAGCATCGCGCCTCGCCTTCACAAGCCCGAACTGGGTGGCGGTTCGATTATCGACGTTGGCGTTTATCCGATATCCCTCGCCTCAAGGATTTTTGGGGCACCCACGCGAATCCTGGCAAGTGCCTCAATAGACGAAAAGGGTCTTGACCAGTCAACCGCGATGATCTTCGATTACGAAGGCGGAGCCAAGGCGCTATTGCATTCGAGCATCGAGGTTGCCGGGCCGGTTCAAGCCTCAATAATCGGCACCCGCGGTCGCATCGAAATGCACAAGAGCTTCTATGAAAACTCGGTCTTTGAAGTCATTGATAACCAGGATCGAGTTATCGAGCGCTTCGAGGCTAAAATCGTTGGTAGAGGAATGCACTACCAAGCCCTCGAAGTTGAGCAGCAGATTAGGGCCGGCAATCTTGTCAGCCCGATCATGAGTTTGACCGAGACACTTGAAATAATGAAGACGATGGATAGCGTAAGAGCTCAAATCGGCGTTAGGTATCCAGGAGAATAATTGAAGCAATTCGCTTATTTCAAGCAGGTGGCAATCGGAGCAGCCTCAGGTGCCGCGGTCTTAGCGCTTATCGTCGGGGGCTTTAGCGCCAGCATGGGCGGCTCACCAACCGTGTCGCCATCCAAGACAACCGCCGCGACCAAGAGCGCAAACCCAACCCCAAGCCAATCGGTCACCAACGCCCGCAGCTGTTCGGTAGCGACCATGGCAACCGATCCAAGGCTTGGCGAACTTCACGCTGCCGTGGTCAACTCGACCACGGGGGAGTTGCTTTTTGACCGGCTTGCCGCCCAAGAGGCGCCTACGGCTTCGCTATTGAAGGCCTTGACTGCAACCGCCGCCATCCAATCGCTTGGCCCAAACTATCGGGTTGATACAAAGGTTTACCAAGACATGGCAGACCCCGGAACAATCATTATTGTCGGTGGCGGCGATGTGACGCTTTCGCGCACCTCGGCCGGCAAACAATCGGTTTATAAAGATGCCCCAAAGCTTTCCGATTTAGCAGTGCAGGTGAACGCGGCTTTGGCTGGCACCCCAGTGACCAGAATCATCGCCGATGACAGCCTGTTCAGCGGGCCTAAATGGCTAGACAGTTGGGAACGAAGCGAGCAAACCATCGGATACATGTCTGAGGTTTCGGCCTTGCAGGTTGATGGCGACCGAGCCAACGCGAGCAAGGAAACCTCACCTCGTTCAACCGACCCGACCCTAAAGGCCGCCAAAGCTTTCAAAATGGCGATTGGCGACCTGGCCGCTAACGCAACCGTCGAGGTTGGTGCCCTAACCGATGGTGCAAACCAAATAGCCAAGGTGTCCTCGCAGCCAATCAGCAAGTGGATCACCCACATGCTCGCGGTGTCTGACAACACCCAGGCAGAGGCACTGGCTCGACTCGTTGCTATAAACGAGGGTTTTGCCGGCTCGTTCGACTCGGTTGACGTTGGCGTCAAAACAGCGCTAACCAACGCTGGAATGACCACCGCCGACCTGGCCGGCGTTCATCTGGAAGACGGTTCGGGGCTATCAAACCTCAACCGAGTTTCACCGCTGATCATGACCAAACTTATGAAGATCCTCGCCGACGCCAACGGTGACTTGTCGAATGTCAGAAACGCGTTGCCGGTGTCAGGTGAGACTGGGTCGCTGGCGGCCCGCTTCACCGGGAAGAATGCTGATGCGGCTGGGCACATCCTAGCTAAAACGGGTTGGATCAAACATGGCTACACCCTCGGCGGAATCATCAACGCCAAAGATGGCACCCAACTGCTTTTCGCCATCTATGCGCTCGGCAACGTGAAAGACGATGCCAAACTGGCGATTGATAATTTGGCCAGCGCAATCTATCGTTGCGGCAACAAACTCAGCAATGACTAATAGCAATTTATAAACATCACACCAACTAGAAACGAAAAGAGAAATGCAATGGCGCTTTCTGAACTAGAACTGCTGGCTAAAGTTCCAACCGGTCTCTACATAAACGGCAAATGGACCGAGGGTCACGGCGAAGGTCAAATTTCGGTGGAAGACCCATCGACTGGCAAAATTTTGCTGCAGATTGCCAATGCCAACGCGGTGGACGGCCTTGCCGCACTGACTGCTGCCGACGAGGCCCAGGCCCGTTGGGCTAAAACCCCGCCTCGTGAGCGTGGCGAGATTTTGCGCCGCACCTTCGAGTTGGTGCGGGCCAGATCCGAAGAGTTCGCCATGCTAATCAGCCTCGAAATGGGCAAGCCAATCGCCGAGGCGCGTGGCGAGGTCACCTATGGCAACGAGTTTTTGCGCTGGTTCTCTGAAGAAGCCGTTCGAATCACCGGTCGCTTCGGTTCAAACCCGGAGGGCACCGGAAATATGCTGGTCGCGCAGCGCCCAGTTGGCCCGGCATTTGCCATCACCCCGTGGAACTTTCCGCTTGCCATGGCAACTCGCAAGATTGGGCCAGCCATCGCTGCCGGTTGCACCATGGTCGTCAAGCCAGCCGAGCTCACCCCGCTAACCACGCTGCTTTTGGTCGCCACCCTCGAAGAGGCTGGCCTGCCGGCCGGCGTAGTAAACGTCATAACCACCAGCACCTCGGCGGCAACCTTGTTCAGGGTGGCCATGGCGGTCTCGGCGGCGG
>CAZLWT010000107.1:0-5737 GCA_964563325.1 uncultured Rhodoluna sp.
TTTCTGAATGTGACTGGAGTTCAGACGTGTGCTCTTCCGATCTAAGAGCCGAACGAAGACCCTTGGTGAGCCCTGCGATCTTCACGAGCGGTGAACCAATGGCCGCTGAGAAAACCGCGACCAGAGAACTTATGTTGGTGGTCACTTCGGCAACGTTAGAGGTTATTACATCAACCTTCGCCAACTGCTTGTTGGTTGCCGAGACGGTTTCGGTCAGTTCGGTGAGTAGTGGAGACATGTCTGCACTCAAATCACGAATGGAGTCTCTAGTTTCATCTAGCACCCCTCCGATTTTGATTAGCGGGACAGCAAGAAAAATCACCAGCAAGACAAAACCGCTTGCCGCGATAATTCCTGCGATGTCTCCACCACTCATTCGAACTCCTAAACCTTGTTACTGCTTACTACTACTATCGCGCTGCGTAGTACTCAACCACAAGCTGAACTTCACAGGTTACTGGAACTTCTGCTCGCTTTGGGCGACGCACTAGTGTTGCGTGAAGCTTGTCTAGCTGAACCTCTAGGTAAGCAGGAACTGCTGGCAACACGGCTACGTGTCCACCTGCGGCTGCAACCTGGAAGGGTTCGGTTGACTCGCTCTTTTCAGCCACGTGAATGAGCTGTCCTGGCTTTACGCGGTAGGAAGGTCGGTCGATTCGTTCGCCGTTTACCAGAATGTGGCGGTGAACCACCATCTGACGAGCCTGGGCGATGGTGCGGGCCATTCCGGAGCGCAAAACTAGCGCGTCCAAACGCATTTCCAAAAGTTCAACCAGGTTTTCACCAGTTAGGCCTTCGGTGCGCTTGGCTTCCTGGAAAGTCTTGCGAAGTTGTGCTTCACGGATGCCGTACTGAGCTCGAAGTCTCTGCTTCTCGCGAAGACGAACGGCGAAGTCGCTGTCGGTCTTTCTCTTGGTGCGGCCGTGCTCACCTGGAGCATATGGGCGCTTTTCTAGGTACTTGGCTGCCTTCGGGGTGAGGGCCAGTCCAAGCGCTCTTGATAAGCGGGTCTTACTGCGAGTACGCGATGTCTTAGACACGTATTCCTTTCGTGTTTATCTATAGCTGCTTGTTCACAATGATGACGAGTCTTTCTTCGTCCCTGCATTTGCCACGGACCACCTGGCTATAAGGGTGGTCGCACCGTTGGGTATTCGTACAGCCGCGAACGAAATACCCTAGTCGGCAACCTTTACAGTCTAGCAAACTTGGTTGACTCGGCGCAGTTTATGAACGGGAATTTTTACCGCGGATAATCGCGCGCAATTTGATACAGCGTTCGCCCAGATCTCTTTCGGCACCAATCTCTTTCGGTCGGTAGTAATTACGACCCTGGGTTGGGCCGTCTAGATAGTCTTGCTCAAGCACTGCCCGCGGATCGTCATGCGGGTATCGATAACCGACACCTGCGCCACTGCCCTTGGCGCCCGAATAGTTAGAACTTCGAAGGGGTTTGGGTATGTCACCAAAACTACCGGCCCGAACATCTTCCAAAGCCTCATTAATGGCGAGGTAGGCAGTGTTCGATTTCGCGGCCAGTGCTAAATAAATGGTTGCTTCGGCCAGTGGGATTCTGCCCTCCGGCATTCCAATCGTTGAAACCGCTTCGGCTGCAGCCACGGCGATCGAGAGCGCCCCTGGGTCGGCTAGCCCAATGTCTTCGGCCGCCAGAATGATAAGGCGCCTCGCAATGAACCGGGGGTCTTCACCCGCCTCAATCATTCGAGCCAGATAGTGAATCGCAGCATCGGCGTCCGAGCCACGAACAGATTTGATGAACGCGCTGATCACGTCGTAATGCTGATCACCGTTCTTGTCGTAGCGAACCAGTGCTCGATCGAGGGCGGCGGCGACATCCTCGGCTTCAACGGTTGCGGTCTTTTCATCACCGGCGCGGCTAAGGGCATGCACGGCCGCGGCCTCAAGAACCGTCAACGCCCTTCGCCCATCCCCCGTCGCCAGATTTGCAATGCTTTCGGCAACGTCGCCCGATAGCCTCACGGCACCGGCCAACCCACGCGGGTCAATCACCGCTCGTTCTATCAGCATTTTCAATGAGCTGGGATTGAGTGGCTCGAGTCGCAAGACCAGCGACCTGCTAAGTAGTGGCGAAATAACCGCGAACGATGGATTTTCTGTGGTTGCAGCCATGAGCACAATCCAGCCGGATTCGACCGCGGGCAACAACGCATCCTGTTGCGCCTTTGAGAATCGGTGAATCTCGTCAAGAAACAGCAGGGTGCTTAGACCGAACCCGGCTTTATCGCTTCTTGCCTTGGCGATAACGTCTCTGACCTCTTTAACGCCGGAGGTTATTGCGCTCAACTCAATGAAACGACGTCCAGAGCTTCGCGCCACCAACTGAGCTATGGAAGTTTTCCCGGTTCCCGGTGGGCCCCAGAGGATTATTGAGGAGTTGCCGGATGGCCCAGTGGCATCGAGTGGCACCGCAAGTGCGGCGAGGGGCGATCCAGGCTTCAAGAGGCTGTCAAGACCCACCAGCTCGCCTAGTTCACGAGGGCGCATCCTTGCTGCGAGTGGCGAATCGTTTTCAAACCGGTTTGATTGTTCAGACATTATTTTTAGGCTAGTCGAACGATGCCGAGATTTTGAAAGATATTGCGTAATATCCATAGTGACCGTATCTGCAGGAGGAAACATGGCCGACAAGGGCAATCAGACAAAAGCACAGGCCCAACAGCGGGCCCGCTTGAAAGCCTATGAGGCCAAACAGCAGTTGCTCGGCAGCAAGTCGGCCAGACGTTCTAAAGACAACCGCATCTTTCTTTTGCTGGGTGTCGCGGCTGTGCTCGTGGCCCTTGGCTCACAACTTAGTTATTTCGGATTTGGTCCAGGCCATTCAGTGGCCACGCCAAGCTCTTCGGCAACTCCCTCGACAACAGCAAGCCAGAGCAGCCTCGTACCAAGCGCTGCAATCGCCGAGAACCGCAGCTGGAGCGGATCAATGGCCCTAAATGGTCAAGCCGTAGCGTTGACGCTTGACGGTAAAAATGCCCCGCAGGCAACCGCAAACTTCATCGACCTCGCTCGAAAAGGTTTCTTCACCGACATCAGCTGCCACCGACTAACCACGTTCGGAATCTACGTTTTGCAATGTGGTGACCCAAAGGGTGACGGAACCGGTGGACCGGGATACAGTTTTGGTCCGATCGAGAATGCGCCGGTATCAAACCTTTACCTAACCGGTGACTTGGCCATGGCACGTCAGGGAAACAACGCTTCAAGCATGGGAAGCCAGTTCTTCATCGTCTACAAGGATTCGACCATTCCAGCGGACGCCGTCGGTGGCTACACGGTGTTTGGTCACGTGTCCACCACGCTAAGCGATGTCATGAAGCCAATCCTGGCCGCCGGTGTTACCGGGGTGGACCAGGCTGGCAAGCCAGCAACCGATGGCAAACCAGTTTTGCCAGTTAAAATCGGCGCAATCACCGTAAAATAGCACTTATCCACCGGTTTGCAGCTTGCGAATCTCAATCTCAGGAGTTTACTTTGACAACCCCAACCTCAGCCTTCGGACGCGTCGATGACGATAACCACGTTTTTGTCATCGAGGACGGTAAGGAGCGTCAGGTTGGTCAGTACCCGGGTGTTGCCCCTGCCGAAGCCCTAGCCTATTTCGAGCGCAAGTTTGCCGATCTTGAGGCTCAGGTGAGATTGCTTGAGCAGCGTGTAGCGATCAAAGCGGATCCTCAGGGCTTGAAGAAGTCGCTCACCAAACTCGCCGAGGATCTGGTTGAACCGGCGGCCGTCGGCAACCTGGCCGAAATGCGCCGCAGATTGGCAAACGTTTCCGTCAAGATTGACGAGTTGTTTGCTGCCAAGCAAGAAGCGAACAAAGAAGTGGTTCAAGAGGCTCTTGCCGAAAGAACCAAGATTGCCGAAAAAGCCGAAGAAATTGCGGCGCGCGATGTAAGCAAGGTTCAGTGGAAAGCTTCAACCACCGAGTTGACCGCACTCTTTGACACCTGGCAGTCCGCCCAAAAGTCCGGACCAAAGCTCCCAAAGGCAGAGGCCGATGCGATTTGGAAGCGCTTCTCGGTCGCGCGCACCAAGTTTGAATCCGCCAAGCGCCAGCACTTCGCCGCGCTTGACGCCTCTAACAAAGCGACCAAGAGCAAGAAGAACGAGATTGTTGCACAGGCCGAGCTTCTGGTAGAAAAAGGCGCAGACGCAATCACCGATTACCGCAAACTTCTTGACGAATGGAAACTAGCCGGTCGCTCTAACGGCAAGTCAGACGATGAGCTGTGGGCGCGATTCAAAGCCGCCGGCGATGCAATCTATGACGCAAAATCCTCGATTGTTGCCGAGGAAAACACCGAGCAGTCGGCCAACCTTGCGACCAAACTGGAACTTCTCAAAGAAGCAGCCGGCATCGACCCGAGCAAGGACCTGGCTGCAGCCAAGCGCACGCTCCTTTCCATCCAGCAGCGTTGGGAGAAAGCCGGTCGTGTTCCAAAGGATAAACTTCGCGACACCGAAGACAAACTTCGCGCAATCGAATCCCGCGTCAAAAAGGCCGAGGAAGACAACTGGCGCAAGACCGACCCGTCAACCATTGAGCGCACCAACAGCGTGCTGGGTCAACTAGAAGATTCAATCGCTAAGCTCGAGAACGAACTCACCAAGGCAAAGGCCTCAAAGGACAAATCCAAGGTTGAAGCCGCCGAGTCTGCACTAGCGGCGCGCAAAGCGTGGCTTGAAGTGGTGCGAGCCGGCTCCAAGTAGCACCCGCAAGCCTCGGCTGACTATCCACAGGATTCGAGTTTCCGCTTCGACGCAGCGCCACCTAGGGCAACATTGCGTTCATGAAGTTAGATATTTTTAATCGCGATGGATACTGGGCCGAGGCGGAACTCTGCGCTTTGACCATAGACAACGAGCTCATCCCCTACGAACGGGCCTTCGTGCCGTTGGATTACCTTGATACCCCGACAATGCGCTTGCAATACCTAAAGCTGCTATTCAGGTCAGGCGCTCGCCCGACCGGGGCGACACTAACCTGGGTAGAAGACGGCGGAAGGTTGAACACCGAGATTACGCTCCTGGGGCCCACAAAAAAGCTAGTTATTGTTGACCCGATAGACGTCGTAGACGTTATCGATGCGACGAACCGCGTTCAAGAGGTGATCCAGCAATGTAGCATCGCCCATTTCGAAAACGAAGCGGCTCAGCGCAACTCGGTCACTACGCGTGGACACCGAGGCCGAAAGGATGTTCACGTGATGCTCAGACAGCACCCGAGTAACGTCTGAGAGCAAACCGCCGCGATCCAAAGCTTCGATTTGGATTTGAACCAGGAACAAACTCTTGGAAGTCGGAGCCCAGCTCACCTCCATCATTCGTTCGGGTTGCTTGGCTAAGGATGCAATATTTTTGCAGTCGGACCGGTGTACCGAAACCCCTGAACCGCGAGTCACCCAACCCACAATCGCATCACCGGGCACCGGCGTGCAGCAGCGAGCAAGCTTCACCAAGACGTCGGAATCGCCCTTGACGAGCACGCCGGCATCATTTGAACGCAACCGATTTGCGCTTCTCGGCTTGGATGGCAACTCGAAGGGCTGCTCAAAAGAATCATCTTCATGAACCAGAGCCGCGGTAAGTTTCTCAACCACCGATGAAGCCGACACTCGCCCATCACCAATGGCCGCATAGAGGCTGGCCACATCGAGATCGGAAGAGCACACGTCTGAACTCCAGTCACGAATTC
>CAZLWT010000108.1:0-5688 GCA_964563325.1 uncultured Rhodoluna sp.
GGGCTGGCCGACCAAAATCTGAAACTTGCGATGGATGAAATGTCACACAACTTCGGTCTATCCTCGGGCGACCTAAGTTTTGAGCTCAGTTGCCGCCGCGATTGCACGGGGGCCGAACCGCTGTTCAGTTTGCGGGTATCTGTTGGCGATCAGGTTGAAACCAGCGTGATGTTTGGTAAAGGCTAGGAAAGCGCCATGAAGCGGTTGAAACAAGAAACCGGGTCGGTGGCCCCGTTGGGCATCGGGCTTGCGGTTATCGCCGTCTTCGCGGTGTTAGCGACGGTGGTTTCGAGTTCGGCGTTCCTGTTTCAGCGCAGGCTTGGGTCCTTCGTCGATGCCACAACCATCGCCTCGGCGCAAAAACTGCTTGCCGGGCGCATCCATAGTCAGGTTGAAATCCGCGCCAGGGTGATGCAGGTGGCCGAAAATTTGCGGCCAGAAAGCGACTTTGCCGCAATCGATTACTGGTTGGTGGCGGCCGAAATTGCCGACGGCCAGACTCTGACGACACGGTTTTGCAGTCTTTGGGTATCACCGCTTAGCGTGCCGCTGCTTCGAAACGAGCAGACGGTGTGCGTTGATTCGGCGGCCAGAAGCTTTAGCGTGCCCTTGAACTGATCACGATTAGTCGCGATGGATGGGGCGGTTAGGCAGATGCTTCCACATCAGGTAGGCGCCAACCAAACTAAAACCACCCATTGTCACCATGGCCGCCGGCAACGAGGCAAGCAGGGTGAGCACGGAAATCAGTGGGGGAGTCACCGCTGTGCCAGCGTCAACCAAGAGCCGGAAGGAAGCCAGATACTCGCTTCTGGAGGCGGCCGGTGCCATATCGGCCCCGATGGTCATAACGATTCCCGAGCTGAAGCCGTTGGCCAATGAAAGTAGGAGTGCCGCAACCAAAAATGCGGTGGAGTCCATAGCAAAGCTCAGTACGACTTGACCCACGAAGAGGGCGACCAGCGTTGGAATCGCCGCCCAGCGCCTGCCATGTTTATCCATTACCGAACCAGAGAAGTAGAACAGGGCGAAATCCAAGCCGCCGGCAAGGCCAACGTAGAGCGAAATCTGCGCCGGATGCAGGTGCAAATACAGCCCAAACAGCGGCAGACCAATCAGCCTTGTGGTTCGTAACATGCCCAAAATGGCCGATGCCACCCCGAGGGTTGACAAACTTCGCCATTCCCGACGGGCCACCGCCAAAGCAGAGCCGGCAAGTGATATCGGAGTGTCTTTCATGACCTCGGAGCGAGTGGTCAACAACAGCAGTGCGGCGCTTAGGCAAAGCGCGGCCGACATCCAATAGGTGGCACCAACGCCAAGGGTTGCCACCACGGCGGCACCAAGCAGTGGACCGAGAAAGGCGCCGAGTCGAAACATTCCGCCGAGCAATGAAAGGCTGCGAGCTCGAATCGGCAGCGGAACAGTCTCGGCCATGTAGCCGTGACGAGCCAGCCCAAAAATCGCAGCCATCGCGCCGGCAATGAAGATGCCGAGGCCAAGTATCCATAGTGAGGTTGCAAAAGCGGCAACCACAATACCCAGCGATGCAGTCAGAGCCGCGCCAATCATGGAATTGCGCTCGCCGAAGCGTTTTACCAGGGCGGCGGCTGGAATGTCGAAGCAGAGCTGACCCAACAGACCAAGACCCGCGATAAAGCCAGCCATTGGTAGGTCGGCGCCGAAAAGCTGAGCGCTGGCCGGCAAAATCGGGAAGATGGCCATTTCTCCGGTGGTAAAAAGAACCGCTGGCACAAAAACGGGCATGACGAGGGCGCGCAGTTGGAAGGTGTTTTCGGTCACGGTTCAATTATGCGCCGAAGCCTTGCAGCCCCAAGCCCAAACGGTTGGTCTGGCTTAGACTTAGAGACAAATGGCTGAACTTGACCTATCCCAAGAGATTCGCGATCTGCGCACTACGCTGACAAACATCAAACAGGTGGTTGATCTTGCGCGACTTCAAGTTGAAATCGATGCGCTAAAGGTGCAGGTGGGTGACCCCAACCTATGGGATCACCCGGCAAGAGCCCAGACGCTGACCAGCCAGCTGTCTCATAAAGAGGCGATGCTCGAGCGATTGGCAAGCATTGATTCGCGACTTGACGACCTCGAGGTTCTGGTTGAAATGGCCAACGCCGAGGGTGACTCGGCGGTTCAGACCGAAGCAAAAAATGAGCTGGCTCAACTGCGCGAACTGGTCTCGGCACTAGAAATTCAAACCCTGCTAAACGGCGAATACGATTCACGCTCGGCGGTTGTGACGATCCGAAGCGGGGCCGGTGGCGACGACGCAACCGATTTTGCCGAAATGCTGATGCGCATGTATTTGAGATACGCCGAACAGCATAAGTATCCGGTGGCGGTTTTGGATATTTCCTATGCCGAAGGCGCTGGAATCAAGTCGGCAACTTTTGAAGTTGATGCCCCCTATGCGTTTGGAAACCTTTCGGTTGAGGCCGGCACCCACCGCCTGGTTCGCATGAGCCCGTTTAACTCGGCCGGCAAGCGTCAGACTTCTTTTGCCGCGGTTGAAGTGGTTCCGCTCGTCGAGCAAACCGAAGTCATCGAGATTCCTGATTCCGATATTCGCATCGACGTCTTTAGGTCATCGGGCCCTGGCGGCCAGTCGGTGAACACCACCGACTCTGCGGTGCGCATCACCCACCTGCCAACCGGAACGGTGGTTAGTTGTCAGAACGAAAAGAGCCAAATTCAAAACAAGGCCGCTGCGATGCGAGTTTTGCAAAGCCGGTTGCTAGAGGTTCGAAGGCGCGAGGAAGACGCTAAAAAGAAACAGATAGCCGGTGATGTAAAGGCCAGCTGGGGTGAGCAGATGCGATCGTACGTTCTGGCCCCGTACCAAATGGTAAAAGACCTAAGGACCGAGTACGAGGTAAATAATCCATCGGCGGTTTTTGATGGCGACCTAGACGGTTTCATTAACGCGGGCATCCGTTGGCGCAAGCAAAGTCAGACACAGGCCTAACCTGCGAGGTTACGGCCCGATGCGGTTCTAATCTTGAAACATCATGATAAGTATTGCCAACGTCACCAAAAAATATAAGGGCACCGCCAACCCGGCGCTCGACAACGTCTCTTTGGAAATTGAAAAGGGCGAATTCGTATTTTTGGTCGGCACTTCTGGCTCGGGCAAGTCAAGTTTGATGCGCCTGATGTTGCGTGAGGACGTGCCAACCAGCGGTGCTGTGCATGTGTTGGGTGAGAACCTGGTGTCTATCTCGAGCCGACGGGTCCCATATTTTCGTCGCAAGCTCGGTGTGGTTTTTCAAGACTTTCGGTTGCTACCGAACAAGACGGCTTTCGAGAACGTGGCTTTCAGCCTCGAAGTGATTGGCAAATCTCAAGGGTTCATCGAATCAGCCGTGCCAGATGTTCTGCGGTTGGTTGGACTGGCCGAAAAGATGGATCGGTTGCCAACTCAACTTTCCGGCGGTGAGCAGCAGCGGGTTGCGCTAGCGCGAGCCATAGTAAACAAACCAGCGGTGCTGCTGGCAGATGAGCCAACCGGAAACCTAGATGAGGCAACCAGCGACGGCATCATGGCGCTAATCGAGCGCATCAACTTGGCTGGCACTACGGTGGTCATGGCAACGCACGATCGCAAAATTGTTGACCGGCTGCAAAAACGCGTCGTCGAGATTCGCGATGGACGAATCGTGCGCGATCAGGTCGGCGGTTCCTATCAAAGGGTTGCCAGCGAGCAAAACCTGGCCGCGGGGGATTCCAAATGAGGCTCGGCTTCGTATTTTCAGAAATTGCCCAGGGGTTGCGTCGAAATGTATCCATGGTCATTTCGGTGGTTTTGGTCACTTTTGTTTCGTTGACGTTTGTTGGCACCGCCTCGCTTTTACAGCTGCAAATCGGGCAGATGAAGACCTACTGGTATGACAAGGCGCAGGTTGCCGTTTACCTTTGCAGCTCGGTTTCGCCGCCTTCGATTTGCCCACAGGGTGAGGCCGGTGACGAGGTCAAGGCTCGGGTCGCTGAGCGATTGGGTTCAGCAACACTAAAACCATACGTGGCAACTTTTTACTTCGAAAATCACCAACAGGCCTACGACAAATTTCAGGTGCAGTTCAAAGGAAATTCGGTGGCCAAGTTTGTGACCGCCGAGCAACTGAACGAAACCTATTGGATCAAACTTAAAAACCCCCAAGACTCGACCATCATCACCGAGAGTTTCAGTGGTTTGAGCGGGGTTGAAGAGGTTCGGGACCAGAGAAGCTACCTCGATCAAATTTTTGCCATCCTAAACGCCGCAAGCTTGGCTGCCATTGGAATAGCGGTGCTGATGCTCATTTCGGCCGCGCTGTTGATTTCAACCACGATTCGTCTATCGGCCTTTTCAAGGCGCCGTGAACTGGCAATCATGCGTCTGGTTGGGGCCAGCAATTTTTACATTCAACTGCCCTTCATCCTTGAGGGAGTGGTGGCTGCAACCATCGGCAGCGTTCTTGCGGGGGCCACGGTGTTGCTCATCGTGCAGTTCTTCGTTCAGGGCTATCTGACCACTGCGCTGCCATTCACAAGCTTCGTTGGCATCTCGGATGGCTTACTGGTGGTTCCTATCCTGATCATCGCCGGAATATTGCTTGCTTCGGTGGCTTCCGGTTTGGCGATAAGAAGATATCTAAAAATCTAGCCAGCCTTGCTAAACTAGTGGGCTACCCAAAAATGGGCGGCCTAAAGCATTAGGAGTGAATCGTGCCAAGAGAACGTGGCCAAAAAGTGGTTGCCAGCAATCGCAAAGCCCGTCACGACTATCACATCGATGATGTCTATGAGGCTGGGCTCGTACTAACCGGCACCGAGGTTAAATCGCTCAGGGCAGGTCGAGCATCACTGGTCGATGGATTCGCGTCGATCGAAAACGGCGAGGTCTGGCTAGAAAACGTGCACATTCCCGAGTACAGCCAGGGAACCTGGACCAATCACTCAACCAGGCGCAAGCGCAAGTTGCTGTTGAACCGGGTCGAAATTTATAAGCTAACTGGCAAGGTTCGTGAGTCTGGCTTTACTCTGATTCCGCTGTCGCTCTATTTCAAGGATGGCCGCGCCAAGGTTGAACTGGCCTTGGCTCGGGGTAAAAAAGAGTATGACAAGCGTCAGTCTTTGAAAGAGGCTCAGGATAAGCGCGAGGTTGCTCGCGCCATTTCCACCAAGGGCAAAGACTGGTAGCTCGCTGAAGCGGTTGGCGGGGCAGGGAAGGTTCTCGAGGCCGCCCCTGTTGTACTAAATGTCGGTCGAAAGACTTACACTTGAAAGGCTTCGAGAAATCGAAGTTTTGATAACTAAATATGGGGATGATCGGTTTCGACAGGGTTTACTGAACCTGAAAGAAGCGGGTCGAGGATGTAGGGCTATCTCGTAAACGCTCCCTGCAAACTATAGGTGCTAAATCAAATCGCGCCGACTTCGCCCTAGCTGCATAAGCTAGCCTGAAGTCCGTCAGACCACATGTGATTTCGGTGTGGATTCTGGCGTCATTTAGAAATCTTGCTTTGTTGTTATGCCTTAGGGCAACAAGGGACTTTAACTAGGACTGGGCCCGTCGGTTATGTTGCTTCAAGCTAATACCGGGGCCAAGTAGAACTGTATTGAAGCTACACCCGTAGAAGAGTCAGATTCTAAGTTCTGGACGGGGGTTCAATTCCCCCCATCTCCACT
>CAZLWT010000109.1:0-5685 GCA_964563325.1 uncultured Rhodoluna sp.
GAGAACTGCTTCGCGAGGTCGGTGCTAAGTAAGCCTACGCCCGCGACACCCTTTTGAGCCTGGCTAAGGGTTGAGAACAAACCAAAGAAGATAGGCATCTGGATGAGCAGTGGCAGACAAGAGCTCAGCGGGTTAGAGCCGGTTCGCTTATAAAGTTCCATTTGCTCCTTGGCAAACTTCTCTCTCGAATCCCGGTCGTTCTTTCCCTTGTACTTCTTCTGCAGTTTCTGCAGTTCTGGCTGCACCAGCATCATGTTGCGCTGGCTCTTGATTTGCTTCACAAAGATTGGAATCAGGGCGGCTCTAACCACCAGAACAAGTCCAACGATGGATAGAACCCAGGTGATGCCGGCGGCGGCCGATAGACCAAGCGCTGTGAAGACGGTGTGGAAGCTAACCAGTAGGAGTTCGATAACCCACTTGATAGGCCATAGAAGCCAATCGAACATTTATTTGCCCTTCTCGTAATTCGGTGTTACAAATCCTGATTTATTCACAGCAAAACGCTGCCCGCTTGGGCTAACTTCGTCTACCCCACCCTGAGACCACGGATTACATCTCAGGATGCGAAAACCAGTTAACGCCAAACCTACAAGCACTCCGCGCTGTTGCAACTGTTGCAGGCCATAACTCGAACAAGTCGGGTAGTACCTGCAGACATTTCCATACAGTGGCGAAATCACTTTTCTATAGCCAAGAAGAAAGAGAATAAAACTGTTTCTGGGTAGCAGATAAAGCCAGTCCGCAAACCGATTCACTGTTATCTTTTTCTTCCAGCAGCGGCTAGTGAAACAAGTATTTCTTTGCGCAGCTGCTCTGAATCAATTTCGGCGGCCCCGGGCATGGCCCGAACAACCACCTGGACTGGCTCTTGGTTCGATTGGATGAATTCACGAGCTATCGCTCTCATGCGACGCTTTACGAGATTGCGGCTCACCGCGCCACCAACCGACTTGGGTACAACAAAGCCAAAGCGGGCGTAAGGCATGGCCTCATCCCGCTTTAGATAAACAACTAGGTGCTTCGCAACTGATCTTCGACCATTTCGCATGGTCGAGCGAAAATCACCGGAGGTGCGTATCCGATTTTCGCTAGCCAACAATTGTTAGCTTCGTCGGTTGGTTAGGCCGAAAGCTCGATGCGACCCTTGCGGCGACGAGCGCCAAGGATTGCACGGCCGGCACGAGTCTTCATGCGAAGACGGAATCCGTGCACCTTGGAACGGCGACGGTTGTTTGGCTGAAAGGTACGCTTGGTCATTGGTATCTCCAAAAACAGATTCGAGATCTAAATCGATGGTGTCGGTACTCGACTAAAAATTATGGCTCTGCTAGACCTCTGCTCAGAGCAACCTCTTAAACTTACGCCCAATTAGCGTCTTCGGTCAAGTTTTGGCACTGGAGTGCGCCACTAAAAATCCGGCGGCCACCGAGTCCTTACCCGAATGCCGTTCCCAATACAGGGCAATGGCAAAAATAATCCTCAACGACACACCCTAGAAATTTGCTTTTCGGAACCCAAATTAGCCATTATCGACTAACGGAAAAAATCCCATTGGCTAAATAAACATTGGCACAAAGCTGATTTATCCACAGGTTGTCCCCATGGTGGATAAATCTGTGGAAAACTACACAGACCGAATAAACAACTGCGAGGATTACCAGATGGCTGAGAATGAACAAGTCACACAACTCTGGAAATCACTAACCGCAAAACTGGCAACCGATGACAGAATGACCCCGCAACTGCAGGGCTTTCTAAATCTGATTCGACCGGTCGGTGTCATGGGCGAGACTCTTTACCTAGAGGTTCCAAACTCGCTCACCCGAACCATGATTGAACAAAAGCTAAGCGAACCGCTCACCGACACCCTGGCCGATCCATCCAATGAGGGTGGACCAAGCAACTTCGCCATAGTCATTAACCCCGAGATAGAAACGGCCTTCGAAACTCCTTCGGCAACCGAACCTCAGGCGATGGTGCCTCAGGCACCCCTTGCACCTCTCGGATACCTTGGTGGGGCCTCGACTCGAAGTATCTCAGCGGGAAGCTTCGACAGCAGACTGAACCCGAAATACACATTCGACAGCTTCGTGACGGGTAACTCAAACCGATTTGCGCACGCCGCCGCCTTCGCGGTTGCGGAAGCCCCGGCCAAGGCTTACAACCCGCTCTTTATATACGGCAACTCTGGTTTGGGTAAGACCCACCTATTGCATGCCATTGGGCACTACGCAATGAACCTCTACCCAAAAATCAAAGTGCGATATGTATCTAGCGAAGAGTTCACCAACGACTTCATTAATGCGATCCAGAACAACCGCACCGTTCAATTTCAGTCGGATTATCGCGAAATCGATTTGCTTTTGATTGACGACATTCAGTTTCTGCAGGGCAAAGACCAGACCCAAGAGGCCTTCTTTCACACCTTCAACAGTTTGTACGGGCACTCAAAACAGGTAGTTATCACTAGTGACCTTCAACCCAAGCAGCTCACCGGCTTTGAAGATCGAATGATTACCAGATTCGAGTGGGGTCTATTGACCGACATCCAGGCGCCAGAACTTGAAACCCGCATCGCCATTTTGCGAAAGAAGGCTGAGACTGAGAACCTGCGGGTTCCTGACGAAATCATCGAGTACATGGCTATGCGAGTTGCCTCGAACATTCGCGAGCTCGAGGGAACTCTTATTAGAGTGACAGCATTTGCCAACCTCAATCGCACACCGGTAGACATGCAACTGGTTCAGACCGTGCTGAAAGACATCGTGCCGCTGGGTGAATCAAACGTGATTACAGCCGCAGAAATCATTAAGGCGGTTTCGGCGTATTACAAAATATCTGCCGATGACCTCTCCGGTTCTTCAAGAGCTCAGGCAATAGCCTTGGCCCGCCAGGTGGCAATGTACATTTGCCGAGAGCAGACCAACCTGTCGCTACCGAAAATAGGGCAACTATTTGGCAACCGGGATCACACCACTGTGATGTACGCCTGCAAAAAAGTAAATGACCTCATGAAGGAAAGACGCTACGTCTATAACTCGGTGAGCGAAATAATCACAAAAATTAAGACCGACACAAAATAAATAAATGTGGATAACCCTGTTTATAACTCGTAACAACTCTGCGGAAACTTGAACTAAAAAGCTATTCTCTGGGGATTTCAAATTAAGAACCCACAGGCTAGCGAGTTATCCACAGATTTATCCACAGCTGTGTAAACAGATTACAAGCTTGTAGTTCCACTGGATCTAATGGCCTTCAGGAAGTTATTCACAATTTCCACAGTGGTTAATGACTTTATTAAAGATATTTAAAGAAAAGATGAAATCCTCATAACGTATTTGGTCGGGGACCAGAAACCGCACCTAACCTAAGCCACCAAGATGTGCCAAGATAAATAACCGAAGCCAAACGATTGGATACCCATTGAAGTTCCAAGTGAACAAGGACGTGCTCAGCGAAGCCGTTACCTTTGCGGTGCGATTGCTGCCCCAACGACCACAAATAACAATTCTTGGCGGCATTCTGATTGAAGCCGATGCCAACGCTCTTCGACTTTCAGTGTTCGACTACGAGGTTTCGGCACAGGTCGAAATCGTGGCAAAGGTCGACAACTCTGGCCGGGTTTTGGTCTCTGGGCGACTGCTTGCCGAAATCGCCAACCGACTTCCAAATGCTCCGGTTGATTTCACCACCGACGGCACCAAGGTAATCGTCAGTTGCGGAGCTTCCAAGTTCTCACTGCCAACGATGGACATTGAGAGCTACCCAACCCTTCCCGAAATCCCGGAGGTCTCTGGAACCATAGCCGGTGACGCATTTGCCGGAGCCATTTCACAAGTTGCCGTTGCCTCGGCCAAAGAAGACACAACCCAGGTGTACAGCACCGTTGAGATTGAGGCCTCTGAGAAAAGCATTTCTTTCTTGGCGACCGACCGATTCCGGATTGCACTTCGCGAGGTCGAATGGAAGGGCAGCTCAGAAGGTTCAATCGCCTTGGTACCGGCAAAAACTCTCCAGGAGGTTGCCAAGACGTTTGCCAACCAGGGAGACATCGAAGTTTCAATCGCCAAGCGCGATGACCGAGAGATGATCGCATTCCGAGCAAACAACCGATCGGTCACAGCTCAGTTATTCAAGGGAAGCATTCCACCGGTCAAGTCTCTGATTCCAAACGAGGTTGCGCACTACGCCATCGTTGCCACGCAAGACCTAATAGATTCCACCCGAAGAGTTTCCCTGGTTCTGGAACGCGATGCACCAATCAAGTTCTCGTTCAGTGAGGGACAGGTGACCCTTGAGGCCACCGGAAATGAAACCGCTCAGGCTACCGAAGGTGTCAACATCGAGCTGACCGGATCTGACATAGTCGTTTCACTTAAACCACAATTCCTAATCGACGGCCTAGCCGGTGTGCACAGCGAATTTGTGAGAATCGCCTTCACTAACAATGACAACCCAAACAAGCCCGGCCCGGTATTGATCACCAGCCACGGCTCAAAAGACAAGGCAGCAGCCGATAGTTTCCGCTATTTACTGCAACCAAATCTTCTAAATCGCTAAAGCCCAAGCTTTAGTTGAAAGGTAACACAATGCACATTGGTCTAGTTGGCCTAGGCAAAATGGGTGGCAACATGCGCACTCGACTGCGCGAAAACGGCGTTTTGGTCACCGGATACTCACACGACCCAAATGTTTCGGACGTCGGAAGTCTGTCAGAAATGGTCGCTACCATTCCAAGCCCCAAAATCATTTGGGTCATGGTGCCCCACGGTGAACCAACCAATCAAGTCATCTCTGACCTCGAGCCACTGCTGACTTCCGGTGACTTGATCATCGATGGAGGAAACTCACGGTTTAGCGAAGACATTCGGCACGCTCAAGAGTTATCCATCGCCGGTATTGATTACTTGGATTGCGGAGTTTCTGGCGGAGTGTGGGGAGCCGAAAACGGCTACGGCCTGATGGTCGGTGGCGATGCGGCTGTTGTCGAGCGGGCAATGCCGATTTTTGACGCGCTGCGCCCGACCGGTGAGCGCGCGGACAGTTTCGTGCACGTGGGTGATGTTGGAGCCGGGCACTACGCCAAAATGGTGCACAACGGAATTGAATACGGAATGATGCAGGCCTTTGCCGAAGGTTATGAACTGCTTGCCAAGAAAGACATCATCAAGGATGTGACCGGAACCTTTGCTGCCTGGCAGCGCGGCACCGTGGTCAGATCTTGGCTTTTGGATTTGCTGGTTCGGGCATTGAAAGAGGATCCTGCTCTTAGCAGCATCAAGGGTTATGTTGATGATTCGGGCGAGGGACGTTGGACCATCGAGGAAGCCATCGCCAACGCGGTTCCGATGCCGGCGATTACCGCCTCACTATTTGCTCGTTTCGCATCCAGACAAGATGACTCACCAGCTATGAAGGCGGTTGCGGCACTTCGCAACCAGTTCGGCGGGCATGCAGTTCACAAGGCCGAATGACGTGAGCTAAGTGTTAGTAAAACATCTGACGCTCACCGATTTTAGGAACTACCAACAGGCCGACATTGCCCTAAACCCAGGGGTGAGTCTCTTTGTGGGCAGAAACGGTCAGGGCAAAACTAATCTGGTTGAAGCCGTCAGATACCTGGCAACCCTGAACTCCCACCGAGTCGCTGGTTATCTGCCGCTGATTAGACAGGACGCA
>CAZLWT010000110.1:0-5673 GCA_964563325.1 uncultured Rhodoluna sp.
CGTCGCCAGATATCGCATCACATAAACCAATGAATTAAGGAACTCCCCTTCGGCTGGGAAGCAGTTTTAGGGGTGGCGGTGGCGGTGCGGGGGCAGGCGTTTGCCGGTGCGGGGAGCGGACTAGCTCAGGCCGACGCGGCGCAGGATGCGACGAACGATTGAAGCATTCGAGCGCCCAGCCGTTGCGCCAAGCGCCCGCTCATGCAGGGTCTGCCGAAGCGCGGTATCTTCAACCAGGTGAGCGATGTGCGCGCTGAGCGTCTCAACCGACACCAAAGAACCAAGCCCGAGCATAATCACGCCGTTATTGACGGTGTTGTGGGTGTGAGTGAGCTCCTTGGCGTTCTGCGCCAAACAAAGCGTAGGCACCCCAACGCAGCTGAGCTCGGTAATCGTGCGCCCAGCCGAAGACAGCGCCAAATCGGCGCGCATCATCAAAGCCGGCATGTTCTTCACATTCGATAAAACCTGCAGGTCCAACTTCAAACCAGACGTATCAAGGTCGGTCGAGCCCAAACCGCGAACCAAGGTCACGCGCCCGGCAAACCCACTCAGCTCAATGGCCTGCAAAGCCTTAGCCGCCAAATGACTCGGGTCGGTGCCACCGAAGAGCACCAAAATCTCCATCACCTTTGGCTTGAAGGCAATGCGGCGAGGCAACGACTCAAAGCTCGGCGCCAGAATCGAGTTCTCAACGCCGGTCAACTGCCGGGCAGCCGGCACCCGCGGGTTGTCATAAAGGTCAGCGACCAGCAAATCGGCCTCTTCCGCCCCGGGGCCAAGGTCTTCGAAAGTCACAACCCGCGCACCCGCAAAACCGGAGGCCGAACCATCGCCAGCCGCCTGAAGCGCCAGAACGAGCCCAGACTCGCTGTCGAGCCGATCAAGCACCACGAGGTCGGCGCTGCTGGCCCGCACAAAAGACACAAACGCATCGTCTGAATCAACCAGCTGCACCGCAAAAGGATACTCAGCAAAAAACTCGGCACCCAAAGGCTTATCGGCGCTCAGCACGATGCAAATGTCATGTCGCGCCAAGGCATAAGCCAGCGCGAGGGTTCGATAAACGTGCCCCATCCCCAACTCGCGAGCGGCATCGGTTCTCAACAGAATGCGCTTGCGGGTCGCAAAGTGCTCGGCAACCGCCCAGTCGGCGAAAGTATCAATGTCGATAGCCTCGGCCTCGGGCACCTCAACCAGGTTGATTGGCTCGATGATGCGCGTCCCGGTGCGCAAAATGTCCCCGATGCGAGCCCCAATGATGGCACCCGACTCCCGAAAGTGCGGCGGCAACTGCTGGCGATTGACCCTGGCAACGTAATCCGGCTTCGGCTTACCCGATTCATCAAAGAGCCAACCGAGGTGGCGCTCATCAACCACAGTGATGACAGAGCCGGCACCAGCGGCAAATTTATCCATCGCCTCGAAAACTCGAGCGGCGGAAATAAATGGACAGGTCGGTTGCATGGTCAACAAAACATCGGAATCCACGGCGCCGAAAGCCTTCAGGTCGGCAATGGTTCGCACCATTACCTCATCCAAAGTCGCCTTGCCGGTGGTGCGAGGCTCGCGAACCACTACCGCGCCGAAAGCCTCAGAGACCTCGGCAATCTCATCGTCATCGGTAATGACAATCACGCGGCCGGCCGAAGTGCCAGCCAAAGCAGAACGAATCGTGCGGGCAATCAGTGGCTCGCCACCAAGCAACCTAACGTTTTTGCGCGGCACCCCGGTTGACCCACCGCGAGCGGGAATCACAATCCACGGGTTGCTCGAACTCAAAGGTAATGCCTATCGCTTGCGATAAATCTTTGGTGGAACGCCAACCTGCAGTTCAATCTCGCGCACCCGGTGCAAAGTCTTGGTGGTCAAAGAGCGAACCGACATGATTGAGTCGGCAATGATTCCGAACAACAAAACCTGAACACCAGAGATGAACAAGACGGCACCGAGCAAAATCGATTGCAGGTGACCGGCGCTGTTGCCGCCGATTGCATCAAGAATCCAAGGCAACCAAGAAACCAGGGCCGAAAGAACCAGAACCAAACCGACCGGCACAAACAGGTGCAGCGGGCGGTACTGCACGTAAATGCGAATCATCGTCCAAGCGTTGCGTCGCACGTACTTCCAGGTGCTTCCAAACAAACGGCTCGGGCGCACCGAATCGTTGCGCTTAACCGGCACGTTGGTCAAAGCCAAAGAGGCATCGTCAACCTGAATCAGGCTCTCAATTGTGTAGGTGAACTTGGTCACCAGGTTGATCTGCAGGGCGGCGTCGCGGCTGAACGCCCGGAAACCACTCGTGGCATCGTGCACGTTGGTGCCAGAAAAACGCTGAACCACACCGGTTCCAAAGCGCTGCAGCACTCGCTTTAGCTTCGAGAACTCCTCGACCTTGCCGGTGTCGCGGTCACCAACCACAACATCGGCGGTGCCATCAACGATCGGCTTCACCAGCGCCGGAATCGCCGAAGCATCGTACTGGTTATCGGCATCGGTGTTGATGATGATGTCGGCGCCAAGCTTCAAAGCGGCGTCAATGCCGGCCTGGAAAGCGGCAGCCAAACCCTGGTTCTGTGAAAAACGAACCACATAGTCAACGCCGTTGGCAAGAGCAACCTCGGTGGTGTTATCGCTTGAACCATCGTCGATGACAAGCCACTTGACCTCATCGACTCCCGGCAACTCGCGTGGCAACTCGGCAAGGGTGGCCGCCAAAAACTCCGACTCGTTAAGACACGGAATCTGAATAAAAACCTTCATTTATTTGGTCACCTTCGCAGTTTCGTTTGACTTCTTCAAGGGTAGCCAACTCCACAGCTTTTCGTTTTCAATCAGGGCAACCGCGGCGATAACCAACATCAGTGCAAAAACATGAATCCACATGCGGTTTAGCGAGTCAGACCAGCCAGGGCGGCCAAGGGTCGGCGAACCAAACTGCCCGCTGTCAAGCATCTTGGCAAACATCGAAGACAAAACCAGCGAGATGAAAATCACCAGGGTGGTTCGCAACTCAACGCTGAACTTGGTCAGTCCAAGCCAGCCGGCAAAGCCATTGCCGCGGCTAAAGCTAATGCCAAGCCAAAGGGCAACCGGAAGCAAAATCACAATCAAGCCCCAACCACCCTCTTGAATGAAGCGCCCGGTTGCCGGGTCGATGCTGCCCAAAAGGTTGGTCACCAAAGCGTAGTTTCCCTGACGCAAACCTTGGCGCAAGAAGATTTCGGCGGCGATGAAGATGCCGGCGAAAGCGCCAACGCCGATGGCAACCGAACGAAAACGAACCCAGTCGAGCCACTTAACCGCGGCAATCAGACCGCCACCGATCAGCACAATCGGGAAGGCCCAGTAGGGAAGCTTCAAACCGCGGATCAGGTAAGAGTGGTAGCTGACGAGCCAGATCGCCAAAGGAATGGTGGCGGCCGAAACGATGAGCATGATGTCTCGGCGCAGTATCCATCGTCGGCTTAGCAGTGGCAGAACGGCAACCGCGGCAAGCACGATGCCCTCAACGCGAGCCGAAGCGATGATGAACACACCGCTCAAAACCATGGCTCGCAAGATTGTGGTCAACTTGCCCTCGCGAGCGGCAATCACGACACCGGCCGCGGTCAACATGATGCCAAGGCCCATGGTGGTGTGACCGTTGATATAGAAGATTGCGCGCAACGGCATGATTGCGGTGAAGGTGGTCACGGCCAAAATGCCGCTGACAATCCACAGGCGTCGAGCGTCATACTTTTTGCTCAGCTCAATGATCAACCAAACTGCAGCCGCACCAAGGGCCGCAAAGATGAACGGCGTGAACGATGAAAGGTATTCGTCTTTTGGCCCAAGAGCCAACATCATCGGGTACATGAAGCCACGCTTGATTGGCGTGTGCCCGCCCAAAATGTAGAGGTTGCCATTGATGTCAAAGAGGTGGGCAACCGCCAAGATCCAGTGCGAGTCACCGTGGGGGGTTCCCTGGGCGCCAATCACACGCGTCGAGGTGACCGCCAAAACGGCGACCCCAACTGCCGGCGCAATCATTTGCCAAAGCCGCTGACCAAGTTTGGCCTGCCAAGCTGCCCAAATAACCACGCCACCCAAAAGCGCAAAATAAACCGGGTTTACCAGCGCATAAAGATGGGTTTCGTGAAACAGCGCGTAGCTAAGAACCCGAAGCACCATGGTCATGGCAAGACCAAGCGGGAAGGCCAACCAGAAACTGCGAACCCCGATCAGCCAGGCGCCGGCAACGGCAGCTGCCGCCAATAAAATCAGAACGAAAAATTCGGCAATCATCAGTTTTTACCCAAAACTTTCTGCAAAAGACCCTCTTCGATTAGGGCGTAGGTGTTGTCGGTCAGACGCACGCCAACAAAGCTGGCACTCGTGGTCGGGAAGCTGGCATCCCAGTAAATGGCAAAGGTGCAGTATTTGGTGGCTCGCCCGGCGCAGTGGGTTTTGGCCATGTCGTCGCGCATGGTGCCAAAGGTGATGGTCGGCTTCTTTGGAAACTGCTTATAGGCAACCAGGTCGGTAATCGAAACCTTGCCGCGAATGTCAATCGGGTCCTGCTTGGTCGGGTCGTCCTTGGTCACGTTAAAAATGCGCACGATTTCGCGCTGAAAGCCAAAGCCGTTTTTGGTTACGACGCCGGTGTGAGACACGTGAACGTTCTTGAAGTGGTTCTTCAAAACCAGCGGAGCCACCTCGACCCAGGCCTGATCCTCAAGCATCTCGTTGACCTTGAACTTGTCGTATCCGGTCGTGAACGGCAACTTACCCGGGCTGAAAAGCAGGTTGTTGGCTATCACCACAACGCAAACCACCGCCAACGCAATAAAGCGCCAAGATTTCAAAAGCTTCACTTTTTATACTCCTCTGGAACATACGAGTCAATCGCCGGCCGCAGGGTGCGGGCAAAGGTGTCGGTTAGGTGGCTGTGGTCTCTATAAACAATCATGCCGTCAATCACGGGCGGGCAAGTCGCCGAGCAATAAGTATTGGTCAAATCAACGTAAATCACTCCGGGCAGACCCTTGACTGCCGGCGCCAGTCGGTCAACCGGCAATAGGGCCTTGGCACGCGCGTATTCGCAGAGCCGACCAGCATCCGGCCCAAAAGCCTCGATGCAAGGCACAAAGTTTTCGCGCGGTTTCGGGTTGTCCAAAATGGCCATCACCTTGCTGCCACGGTTCAATATTTCACTTTGGATAGCCGACTTGAAACCAACGCCAGCCGTCGGATAGCTGCCGGTGACCAAAGTCGAGGCCGAGGTAATCACCAAATCGAATGGTTTGTGGGCGGCCAGGTAAGCCTTGAGTTTTTCGTTCCATCCCGGGCAGCTTGGGTAGGACATTTCTTTTGGAAACAACTTGGTGTCCATGATCGGGCAAGCGCTCTTCGATATGACCGTGAGGCTCCAGCCGAACTGGGCAGCCAAAGACTGAATCGGGCTGAAGTATTGCCTGGTGTGGCTATCGCCAATCAACCCAACCCGAATCTTGCCGCGTGGGTCACCTTTTTCGCAAACCACAAAAGTCGTCGCGGCGGTGGCAACGCGGCACTGCGATTTTTCGAGAGCCGGCATGTCATCTGCCACCGACTTGAGTGGCGGGGTCAAATGGGTGAGATCGGAAGAGCACACGTCTGAACTCCAGTCCCATTCAGAAACCTCGTATGCCG
>CAZLWT010000111.1:0-5587 GCA_964563325.1 uncultured Rhodoluna sp.
ATCTAGCAATTCTGCGATGCGCTTTTTGGCCGCCACTGCCTCCATGCCTTGAATCTGAAGCGGCTCGGCAAGGATCTGGCCGACCTCCATCGATGGGTTCAGCGAGGTGTAAGGGTCTTGAAAAACGACCTGCATGTCACGGCTCAACTCGCGGCGTTTTCTGCGATTGACATGGGTGATGTCCTCACCCAGGAATTCGATTTTCCCGGCGGTCACTGGTGCCAGACCCAAAATTGCCCTACCCAGGGTGGTCTTGCCTGATCCAGACTCACCAACCAGACCTAGGGTTTCACCCTGCGATATTTCAATCGAAACCGAGTGCAGGGCCTTGAAGCCCTCCTTTCGGAAGCCCTTGGCGGGATAGGTTACATCGAGATTTGTAACATTCAAAACGTTCGACATGATTATTCCTTTGCACCTGAGGTGAGCATGGTCATAGGCGTTTTTCCTTCGAGCATCGAGCTCAGCAGAACCTGCGTGTATTCCGCTTTCGGGTTGCGCAAGACATCGCGCACCTTTCCTGATTCCACAACCTTGCCGTACTGCATGACAACAACACGGTCGGCTAGGTCAGCAACCACTCCAAAGTTATGCGTGACCAAGACCATCCCCATGCCAAGGCGCTTTTGCAGATCGCGCAGCAAATCGAGCACCTCGGCCTGCACGGTCACATCCAAAGCCGTGGTTGGTTCATCAGCAATGAGCAGGTCGGGCTCACAAGAGATTGCACCGGCGATGAGCACCCTTTGCGCCATGCCTCCGGAAATCTCGTGCGGGTAGGATTTCATGACTCGAGCCGGGTTGACTATGCCAACCAGGTCCAAGGTTTTCATGATTCGGCTTCTTGCCTCAGACTTGCTAATCGAAAGCAGCTTGACCATTGGGCGAATCAGTTGGTACCCGATTGTGAACGAAGGGTCAAGGTTGCTCATTGGTTCCTGAGGGATGTAAGCGATTCTTTTGCCGCGGAACTTTGCCAATTCCTTCTGCGAGACGGCTCCGGACTCGGCCGATACCAGTTCGCTTCCATCAAAAACGATGTGGCCGGAGGCAATGATTGCGTTGCTTGGCAGCAAACCCAAAATTGAGAATGCGGTTTGCGACTTTCCAGAACCCGACTCGCCAACGATTCCCAGAACCTCTCCTTTGTCAACATAGAGAGAAACATCTGAGACAACTTTTTTGAGCGAACCATCCCCCTGGGCGTATCCAACGCTCAAGTGCGAAACAGAAAGCAGATGCCCGGCTTCAACAATCTGGGTGGTTTCTGTTTTCAGCGGGCGGCGCTTTCTCTTAGATGCCTTCACCGAACTTTCGACTTTTTGCGAATCTTCAAGGGCATCTCGCATACCGTTGCCAAGCAGAGCGAAGGCTCCGATGGTTATCGATATGGCAAGGCCCGGCCAAAGCACCAGGAGTGGGTTTGCAAAAATGTTGACGAAGCCTTCATTTAGCATCACGCCCCAGCTGATCAGCTTGCTGTCACCGAGACCAAGAAAGGCCAGGCCAGACTGAACCGAGATAGCGATTCCAGAGATCATTGCGGATTGAATAATGATTGGTGCCCGAACCACTGTCAGAATGTGTCGCACGATTATTCTGAAATCGCTGAGACCAGAGACCCTGGCTGCATCGACATAGAGTTCGTTGCGCACTCCCATGACAGCTGTTCTGGTGAGCCTGAAGAACCCAGGGGTGATCAGGATTCCAAAGACAAACATCGAGATGAAAATTGAGCTGCCGAGCGAGGCGCTAACAGCCAACAGCACAATGATTGCCGGCAGCGCTTGGAACATGTTTGAAAGCCAACTGGCAATGGCATCGAATTTTCCACCGTAGTAGCCGGCAATCAAACCGCTTGGAACGCCGATAACAATTGATGTGAGAATCGTCACAACGGCCGCAATCAGTGTGCTTTGCGATCCAAAGAGCAGTCTCGAGAGGATGTCTCGTCCTGCCGAATCGGTGCCAAGAAAGTGTGCGCCGCCGGCTGGCGAAAGCACGGCGTTCATATCGGTGAAGGTTGGGTCAAACGGGCTAACAACCGGTGCTAAAAGTGCGGCAAGAACCAGCAATACAAGGTAGACGCCAGAGGCAAGAGCTAGTGGGTTTTTAACCAAACGCCCAAGCAATGATCGGCGGATAATCGCCGTAGCATGCACGTTCTGTGCACTTGGAGTCGAGGTCATTTCACACGCACCTTAGGGTTTAGCCAACCATTTAGCAGGTCAACAATCAGATTTACAAGAATCACAAGAACGACGGTGTAAACGACCACGCCCATGACAACTGGGGTGTCGCCGGTGGTTGTGCTCGAGACCGCAAGATAGCCCATCCCGGGCAGGGCGAAGACCTGTTCGATGATGACTACACCACCAAGCAAGCCGACAAACTGAAGCGATAGTACGGTGAGCCCGGCTGGCGCTGCCGCGCGAAGCACATGCTTGAATAAAATTTCGCGCCTTGGTATTCCGCGACTGGTGAGGGTTCGCACCCAGTCTCGTTCAAGAACATTCTTAATAGCAGAACGAATCTGTTGGGCCGAGGAGGCTACGGTGCCAAGCACCAGCGCCGTCACCGGCAAAATCAGCGATAGCAACCACATGGTTGGATCTTCTTCGAAAGCAACCCAACCGGTTGCGGGAAGCAATGCGAACTGAATCGATAGGACCGTGACCAAGACGATGGCTAGTACGAAGTTTGGTACTGCAAAGCCTGCGATGCCTAATACCTGAACGAGTCGGTCTATGGGGCCGCCTTTGACCGCAGCGGTCATTCCAAGCAAGGTGGCGATAATTGCTGCGAGAAGGATTGTGATTCCAACCAGGGTTAGGGTGACTGGAAGGCGGCTCATCAAAGAGCCGGTGATTGGTTCGCTGGTCAACCAGGAGGTTCCAAGGTTTCCATGGAGTGCATCGCTTAGCCAGCTGAGGTAGCGACCTAGAATCGGTCGATCGAGGCCAAGTTCATGTTGCTTTTGCAAAATCTGTTCCCGTGTGGCTGCGTCGCCCAGAATGTGAACAGCGATGTTTTTCGACGATGAAAACATCAAGAAGTAGGTGAGGGAGGAGATGACTAGAAGGAGTAATCCGCCTGAGAGCAATCTCCTAGAGATGAATCCGAACATAAGCGCAGCTTTCGATTGATTCCGTTGAGGTGAGGGTGAGGGTCGACAGGTTTTGGCCGTCGACCCTCACCGTTTCAGCTATCTACTATTTGCCGGTTGGCTGGTAGTTGTATAGGTAAGGTACAGCGTTCTGGGCCTGGGCCTTGACAGAAACCTTCTTGTTAGTGAAGTACATCTGAGGCACGGTGTAGAACGGAACGAACCAGGCATCTTGAACAATGTGCTTGTTAGCCTTCTTGATCTGCGCGATAACGTTCTTCGGCGAAGCGTCCTTGGCAATCGAGGCATCGATTGCTTGGATGGTTGAGTCGGTGTACTTCGTTAGGTTGCGGGGTGCGTCTGGTGCAACAGCTAGGTTGTAGTTCACAAACGCGGTGCCCTGGAACAACTGGAACCAAGCGGCTGCGTACTTACCGGTTAGCAGTTCGCCACGGTAGTCGGCTGCGTTTACCCAGTCAACGTGAATCTTTACAGCCTTTAGGTAGGTCTCAACGAATGAGGCCATTGGCTCCATGAAAGCGTTGTAAGGCATTGTCAGCGTGAAACCATCTGCGTACCCAGCAGCTGCCAGCAAAGCCTTAGCCTTGGTTGGGCTGTAGGAGTACAGGTTGTCTAGCGACTTGTCTTGCACACCCGAAGCGGCTGAGAAGATTTGACCGGTTACCTTGCCCTGGCCCTGCTGCACTGTGCGAAGCAGTGCGGCGCGGTCGATGGCGTAGGCGATTGCCTGGCGAACCCCAACCTTGCCCAATGCAGGGTTGATCTTTCCAGCGCGGTCAAGCAACAGCAAACCAGACCAGTCGGTGTTGTAGGTGGTCAGCTTTAGGCCGGCGGCGCTAGCGGTGTCTGCGTTGGCAACGTCAAGAATGGTTGCATCGACCTGACCTGAGCGCAGCGCGTTTACACGGGTTGCTACCTGATCCATGAAGACAAACTTTACGGTCTTGAACTTTTGCTTCGACTTATCCCAGTAGTTTGGGTTGGCCTTCAAAATTACCTGAGAACCGGCAATCGATGACTTGTCATAAACGTAAGGTCCAGAACCAACCGGCATCGTCTTCAAACCAACTGTGCCGATGGCCTTCGGGCTGGCCATGAAGCTGTCGCTGGTTGATAGGTAGTAAAGGATGTCTGGGTTTGGGTGAGGCAGTGTCAACTTGACAGTTGTGGCGTTCACAACGGTTGCCGAAGCCCCGGTGAAGGTGGCTGCCTGTGGACCGTTGCCCGCGATGAATGCGTTTAGGTTGGCGGCGGCTGCAGTGGCATCGAACTTTGCACCATCGGTGAACTTAACTCCGGTGCGAAGCTTTAGGGTCACTTCGGTTGAGGTGGCGTTGATCTTCCAGCTGGTTGCCAGGTTCGGCTTGTAGCTGCCATCTGGTGCACGCAAAATCAAGTTGTCATAAACACCTTGGTAATACTGAATGCTGTGACCGATGTCGGCCTGGCTTGGATCCCATGACCTAACTACGACTACTGAACCAATGGTCAGGGTCGAGGTGTTGGCGGCCTGAGCTGGTGCGACACCAGTAAGAGCCAAGGTTGAGGCTGCCGCTGCAACTACTGCAGTGACGAGGCGCTTGGTTAGCTTCATTACTTTTCCTTATTTGTTTGGGGGCTTCGCTGGATCCGTCTTGGTATTTCAATTCCAGCTCAATGTTGAGATTAGAACAACCCGCTTGTTTTGGCAACCGATTTCCATAAAAAGCCGATAACGGTTTTATAACGCCTCTACAGCCCCGTATTTACAAGGAATAGGCGATTGGCAATCGGTTGTTGAGATTGTGGTATTTTCAGCATTCGCCCAGATAACTAGAAGCCAACCTGGGGCCTGCGCTTGCAAACTAAGGCTGCAGGCGCTGAACTTGCCAGTCGCCCAAGGCGCCATCCATCGTCAAATTGCGCACGAATTCGATGCGATCATGCATGCGATTTGACCGACCCTTCCAGAACTCGATGCGAGTTGCCACAATGCGGTAGCCACCCCAATAGTCCGGCCTTGGCACTTCGACGCCTTCAAATTTGTCGAGGGCGCTATCGAACTGAGCGTCTAGGGCAGCCCGGTTTTCGATCAACCGCGACTGCTGGCTAGACCAGGCCGCCACCTGCGAATCATGCGGGCGAGACCCAAAGTATTCGTCAGACTCGGAAGCTTCCACTTTCTCGGCGAAGCCCTGAATCAGCACCTGCCGATACATCGGATACCAGCCAAATACGGCACTCACGTTTGGATTAGCGTCAACCGCCTCGCCCTTGCGCGACAAATAGTTGGTGGCAAAAAAGAAGCCGCGTTCGTCAACACCCTTGAGCAGCACGGTTCGAGAGCGCGAACGGTTTTCGGCATCCACGGTGCCAAGCACAAAGGCGTTCGGCTCATAAATCTGGGCGTCCTCTGCCTCGCAACCAGATCTTGAACTGCTCAATCGGGTCGGCCAGCAGGTGGGTTTCATCAAGAGACTC